>NZ_JAZGJN010000172.1:0-9440 GCF_038085095.1 Photorhabdus sp. P32
AAATTAATGATTTCTTTATCAGATATATTAAGGACGTAAATAATAATTCACTTTTATGCATTTAAATACTATATATGGTCAGGCTAGGAGTTATTGATGAATTTGGCTTATGTTTCATTGTCTTTAATTCTTCTATTCCCTGTTTATTTCTGCATAAAAAGACTATTTATATCATCTAATTTTTATCCCCATTTTTTAGCAAAAATATTATCATTGGTTCTTTCAGTATTTCATATTCATGTTTTTAATTTCGATTCAATATATTTCTTCAATGTAGATATCACTGACAATGAATTTTTACATTATTATTCTTTAGGTTATTTAAACTGCGTTACTTATTGAGGAAAAATAAAATGGTTGACTATTCATATATTATGTTCTCTTTACTTTCACTTTATCCTCTATACTTTGCTTTTAAGAAACTTTTAATTCCCTATGATGTTTACATTAATCTTTTAGCTATATTACTTATGATGGCATCTAATATTTTTCATCTAAATGTTGCCTATACTGGTAGAATTCCGTTTCTTGGTATATCCACATCAGATAATGATTTTATGCTATACACTTCTTTTATACTATCTTTCTCGTGTACCATTACATTTATGATCGCATGCGGAAAACATTATAGGAAAAACAAGTGGTAATTTTGCCGGTAAAACAACACTATTTTACCGGCAAATAAATTAATAAACGCGATCATCCCAAATACTATAAGCACTTGTCCCTGCTATATGATGAGTCCATGTGATACTTTTATAACGTAAAGATATCGTTTCCTGCGGCTGTGCGCCAGCATGTGTTATCGAATGGGGGTGATAAACAGCTAAATCAACTATCGTCGCCTCAATTACCTTTATAGTGTAATAAAACTCCTGAATCCCGGATTGATTCGTTCTATAAATATCAAAGTACCGTCCAATACTTCATTTTCCGACATCGCTATTCCCAAAAGCGGTGATGATTTATCAACAGGTTTTTTAAATGTTATGGGATGATGCTTAGCATACTGATCCCAAGTTAAAGAATGATTAAGATTATATATGAATATCTGGTCTGTATGATCTAATTGACCTTTATTTCCTATTGAATCGATCGATGAACAACCTGCCGATATCAATCCCTGCCTACGGCCCTTTAAAGTTAAATAGATTAAGTCTGACATATATGTTCCTTCCCAACGTTAAAATACCAACTACTAACTATTAGTAGGAATTTCCATTCTACAGAAAAAAATATCCAATGGAATTAAAATCATTCCGATTATATGGATTAAAAGTTAATTAAATTCAGCTATCAGGTAATATTGAAACACTTTATTACAATTATTATCAATTTGATACAATTAAAAACATTTAGCAACATATTACACGAAAATTATTTATTTTTTTGCTCATTACTTATATTTAATCCTTGTTGAACAATAGAATTAATATAATATATTTATCATATCTCTCCAGCTGACTGCATCTTCCGAGATGTAATCAAAAAAGCGATTTAATATATTATTAATCAATAAATTAATTGGAAAAGTATATGGAACACCAAAACGTAGATTCAAATCCCAATGCTATACCCGAAGATAATCAGGAAGTATTCATTCCTGGTGGTCAGTCCCTCAGTAGCACAGAAGGTGTGAAATGGATTGGTCAAGCATGGCAACTTGTCAAGAATAAATGGGGCATGTGGATACTGCTCTACCTTATTTATTCTGTATGTATAACTGGTTTAGTGCTTATTCCTTTTCTTGGGATATTTGCCTGTATATTTAACCCAGTATTTATCGGCGGCATGATTGCCGTGTGCGAAAAACAGAGGACTAGCGGAGAATTTGAACTAGGGCTGCTCTTTAGCGGATTTCAGAAAAACTTCGCGTCACTGCTCGGCGTTGGTGCTTTAACGCTTAGTATTATACTCCTAGGTTTTATCGCAATGTTTATTGTCGGTGGTAGTGCCGTAATTAATATCCTATTAACCGCCGCTCAACATGGTGAAATCCCAGCCCAAATGCTCCAAAATAGTCTGTTCTCATTATTTCTTGGTATTTTTATTCTGATGGTTTTCTTAATTATGAATGCAGCATTGACCTGGTTTGCACCAGCGCTAATTATCATCCATGATTTAAAGTTTGGTGCTGCCGTATCAATGAGCCTGGCCGCGGTGAAAAAGAATCTATTGCCCGGTTTATTATTCTTTATCACCGTAACAGTTATTTTCATAATCTCAGTCATGACTTTTGGTTTAGGTTTTCTAATCTCTATACCAATACTTTTAGTTAGTTATTATTCCTCCTACCGCAGTATTTTTATCGGTAAGGAAAAATCATCCACATTTTAATTGGCTAAAAAATACTTAGATTGACAAACCTCGCTATTTTAAACGAGGTTTGCTTTTTTATGATGGGAAAACTCCTGCCATTTTTCCCGATTAATTCCGCTTGATGGTCATTAGAGGCTGTATTTTTACCACAGAGCGTCAACCCGTTTAAAATGAGTAAAAAAATCCGAAGTTATACTGAGATTAGCAAGAAAAACAGGGTCTAAATTGATTAACAAAGTAGTAAAATGACAAATCACTGTATTAAGCAAACTAGCAAACTTGCTTAAACAAAAAATTTCACATAGTCGTAACACGTTTAAATAATCGATGATGAAAAACCGGCATTGGAATAAAAATATTAATTAAATCATATGAGAGAAACCAGAATATGTTACAGAAATAGCTTAGTTATTTAGGTAAATATAAAACCACTTGCTTAAGTTAAGCAATGCATTGCTTATAAACCCACCACATCATTAGTTAATTACTCCTATTTAGTGCTTGTTGATTAATAAATTTAATATATTATACTTGCCAGCTTTTTACGGCTGACTGTGACTTTGCAGTGCAGACAGAAAAAGCAATTCAATAAATTACGAATCAATAATTAAATTGGAAAATACATGGATAATAATAACCTAAATTTTAATTCCAACGCTATATACAACAATCAGGAGGTATTTATCCCTGGAGGCCAATCCCTCAGTAGCACCGATGGTATGGAATGGATTAGTCAAGCATGGAATCTCGTCAAACGTAAATTGGGTATGTGGATACTACTTGTTATCATTTATTTCATTATCATATCTGGTTTACAGCTTATTCCTTTCCTTGGGATATTTGCAGGGATTTTGAGTTCCGTACTGTCTGGAGGTATTATTGCTCTATGTGAAAAACAGAGAACTACCGGAGAATTTGAACTAGGGCTGTTATTCAGCGGATTTCAGAAAAACTTTGCTCCACTGCTTGGCGTTGGTGCTTTATCATTTGGCATCATGCTCCTTGGCATCATAGCAATGTTTATTACCGGTGGTAGCGCAGTGACCAATATCTTCTTAGCTAATCAATATGGTGAAATTCCTCTTGAAATACTCCCAAGTGATTTGTCTCCATTACTTCTTGGTGTCTTTATTCTGTTTATCTTCAGCATCATTGCTGCTGCTTTAACCTGGTTTGCACCAGCGTTAATCATTCTTCATAATTTGAAATTTGGTGCTGCCGTATCAATGAGCCTGGAAGCAGTGAAGAAGAATTTATTACCCGGTTCCTTATTCTTTATTCTCTCTGGGTTAATGATAGTACTTTCTGTAGTAACTTTAGGATTAGGCTTTTTAGTTTGTATACCAATACTTTTCGCCAGCTATTATTCCTCTTACCGGAGCATTTTTATCGGTAAGGAGAAATCATCGACGTTAGTTAACTAAAAGATACATTTATTATTTACTGAATTCGGTAACTTTATTTTCAGTAAATTTGTAATTAATAAAGTAGACAGCAAAAAGCGCCAAAATTTGGCGCTTTTCATTAAATACAATAATTAACCGATATATTCTAATCCGCCCATATATGGACGCAATACTTCGGGTATTTCAATACGACCATCAGCTTGCTGATAGTTTTCCATAATGGCAACCAAGGTACGGCCAACAGCCAGACCAGAACCATTCAGGGTATGAAGCAATTGAGTTTTCTTATCTTCTTTACCACGGAAACGCGCTTGCATACGACGCGCCTGGAAATCCCACATATTAGAACAAGAAGAGATTTCACGATACGTGTTCTGAGCCGGTAACCATACTTCCAGATCATAAGTTTTACACGCGCTGAACCCCATATCACCAGTACACAATAAAACTTTACGATATGGCAGGTTCAGTAATTGCAAGACTTTTTCAGCATGACCAGTTAATTCTTCAAGTGCATCCATTGATTCATCGGGATGAACAATCTGAACCAACTCAACTTTATCAAACTGGTGCATACGGATCAGGCCACGAGTATCACGACCATAAGAACCCGCTTCTGAACGGAAGCAAGGGGTATGAGCGGTCATTTTCAGTGGCAATTCATTTTCATCCAGAATGTCACCACGAACCAAGTTGGTTATCGGAACTTCAGCGGTCGGGATTAACGCATAATGGCTTTCTGCTTCTTCCTCCAGCGGTTTGGTATGGAAAAGATCTTCACCAAATTTCGGCAATTGGCCCGTACCATATAAGGTTTCATGGTTAACCAGATAGGGAACATAAGTTTCCAAATAGCCGTGCTGCTCTGTGTGAAGGTTTAGCATAAATTGCGCCAATGCCCGATGCAGACGAGCAATTTGCCCTTTCATCACCACAAAGCGCGAACCCGTTAGTTTAACCGCGGCGGCAAAGTCCAGACCATTAGTCAATTCACCTAATGAAACATGATCTTGAATCTCAAAATCATATTTACGTGGCTCCCCCCAACGGCTCACTTCCAAATTATCGTTCTCATCTTTACCTACCGGTACAGAATCATCTGGAATGTTAGGGATACTTAAAGCCGAATCACGGATTTCGGCCTGAAGTTTTTCCAATTCGGCTTTTGCTGTATCCAACTTTTCACCTAACTGGTTCACTTCCTGACGTAGCGGATCAATATCTTCACCACGGGCTTTCGCTGCACCAATAGCTTTCGATCGGGAATTACGTTCTGCTTGCAGGGTTTCAGTTTCAACTTGTAAAACTTTACGGCGCTCTTCTTGTTTGCGCAGCGTATCCACGTCAAGGGTATAACCCCTGCGAGCCAGTTTTTCGGCGACTGCGTCTAGCTCATTACGCAGTATGTTTGGATCGAGCATGCTAGTCCTGTACTTGTCGTTATTAAGTTATACCCGTTATCTTTCAAGTTGCTTCTTTGTTGGCTGCACTCACTCACCCCGGTCACAGAGTTATCTATGCTCCCGGGGATTCGCTCTCTTGCCGTCGCGATGCACCTTGAAATCCATAGGGTATAGATGATATGAATAGGCCCACACAAGTTGATGGGCCATAAGGTGTTTTTACCCGTCAACCTTACCGCAACAATAACATTAGCGATAGCGTTTTATCGGGCTATTTTGATCCTGTTCAGCAAGCCAGGCGAGTTTATCGCCTATTTTACTTTCCAGCCCTCGGTTAGTCGGATGATAATAGCGGGTTTCCCGCATCTCAGGAGGAAAATAAACTTCACCCGCAGCGTAAGCATTAGATTCGTCATGAGCATAACGATATTCCTCGCCAAGCCCCATCTCTTGCATCAATTTTGTCGGCGCATTGCGCAAATGTGCAGGAACATCATAATCAGGCTTTTCCTTCGCATCAGCCATCGCTGCTTTAAAAGCGGTATAAACAGCGTTACTTTTCGGCGCACAGGCAAGGTAAACAATGGCTTGAGCAATCGCTCTTTCACCTTCTGCCGGCCCAACACGAGTAAAACAATCCCATGCAGCAATGGCTACCTGCATTCCCCGAGGATCAGCATTACCAACATCTTCGGAAGCAATCGCCAATAGACGACGGGCAACATATAACGGATCACCGCCAGCAGTAATGATCCGGGCATACCAGTAAAGCGCAGCGTCAGGTGCAGAACCACGAATAGATTTGTGCAGTGCTGAAATCAAATCGTAATAACGATCACCTTTATTATCAAAACGAGCGCTTCGTTCCCCACTGACCTCTTTCAATAGCGCCAGAGTCAAAACTCGCAGCCCTTGAGCATCGGTTTCTGCCATATCCGCCATCATTTCCAGAAGATTCAATGAACGACGAGCATCTCCAGCAACCAGTTCCGCAATCATATGGCGGGTATTTTCAGGCAAAACGATATTCTGACCATGATAACCACACTCTTTGTCATTCATGGCTTGATCAAGCACCTGCTCAATCTCTTCTGTTGTTAATGATTTAAGTAGGTAGACTCGCGCCCGTGAAAGTAATGCGGAATTCAGTTCAAAAGAGGGGTTTTCTGTGGTTGCACCGATAAAGGTGATCGTGCCATCTTCAATGTGTGGCAGAAAAGCATCCTGTTGGCTTTTGTTAAAACGATGTACTTCATCAACAAACAGGATAGTTCTCCGCCCTGCATGCCGGTTTTGGCGCGCCTTTTCAATCGATTCACGTATCTCTTTGATGCCAGAAGTGACCGCGGATATCCGTTCAACATCCGCCTGAGCATAATGCCCAATAATTTCAGCTAATGTTGTTTTGCCCGTCCCCGGCGGACCCCATAAAATCATGGAGTGCAGTTGTCCAGCCCGAATAGCTCTTGGCAGAGGTTTTCCCTCTGCCAGTAAATGCCGCTGGCCGATATATTGCTCTAATGTCATCGGCCGCATACGCGCGGCCAATGGCTGGAATTCATTTTGTGAAAAATCGAGTGACAGGTTGTTCACTTAAACCTCACTGGCGCTGATCATCCAGCGTAACGCCTTTCGGCAGCGTAAAACTGAACTTTGCCGCATCCACTTGGGTATTTTGCTGCCCTTTTAATTGATAAGCACTCTTTTGACCATCCTGCTCAATAGCAGAAAATCTTTGGATAGTGCCATCCGTCATGACGGTAATCGAGAAGCGTTTCAAATTGCCAGTGACATTATTCGGCGTCAGTTCAAAATCATTCCCTTGCTGGCTAATTTTATATTGAGACCAATCTTTAGCATCGTTGCGTGTAATTAACATGAACGGCGTGTTACCTGTGGCATCTTTCAGCCAATTAGCCGTTACCTGTTCAACAAACGGATTATAGAACCACAACGTTTTACCGTCCGATACCAAAACGCTTTCATCAGGTGATGTCATATGCCAGTTAAATAGGTTTGGACGTTTAACCCACAATTGCCCTTCACCTTCCTGAATTGTTGCCCCGTCATCACTGGTGACTGTTTGGGTAAAGCTGGCATGAAAACTATTTACTTTACCCAAACGTTCCTGCAAATTCTGGCTAGCATTTGCCCATACCGCATTGATATTCATGCCAGCCATTAAACAACCAATCAATATCAGCTTTTTCATGTAAGAGATACCTTTCTCAACGTTATTACTTCTTTATCAGCATTATTACCGTGATTTATTATCAGAGTTTTCAACGTTCAATATTCACTATCAACGCTCATGTGGCGGCGGCGCCAATACTTCACGATTACCATTATGACCCGGAGCACTGACAATCTGCTGTGCCTCCATCTGTTCCACAATACGCGCCGCTCGGTTATAACCAATACGGAATTGACGCTGAACGCCAGAAATCGAAACGCGTCGTTTTTCCGTCACGAATTGAACTGCCTGATCAAACAGAGCATCTAACTCTTCGTCGCCGTCAAGACCTAAGCCACCTTCGGCATCATCACCACCGCTGAGAATGCTGTCAACATACTCTGGACGACCGCGGGCTTTCCAATCATTCACCACTTCATGAACTTCCTGATCCCGAACAAATGCGCCATGAACACGCACCGGAATCGAGGAGTTTGGCGCCAGATAAAGCATATCTCCCATGCCCAACAGGGATTCAGCGCCACCTTGATCAAGGATGGTGCGGGAATCAATTTTGCTGGAAACCGTAAAAGCAATACGCGTCGGAATATTCGCTTTAATCAGACCGGTAATAATATCGACCGATGGACGTTGAGTCGCCAGAACCAGATGGATGCCGGCAGCACGCGCTTTCTGCGCTAAGCGGGCGATAAGCTCTTCAACTTTTTTACCGACGGTCATCATTAAGTCGGCGAATTCATCTACCATGACAACAATGTACGGCTCTTTTTTCAGCACCGGATGAGTGACATCCATGCTATCGCCCGGTTTCCAGAATGGGTGAGGGATTGGGCGCCCCATCTCTTCTGCCTGTTTGACCTTTTCGTTATAACCCGCCAGATTACGCACCCCTAATGCAGACATCAGTTTATAACGGCGTTCCATTTCACTAACGCACCAGCGCAGTGCATTAGCGGCATCTTTCATATCGGTAACAACTTCGGTTAACAGATGCGGAATGCCTTCATAAACCGACAACTCCAACATTTTCGGATCAATCATAATAAAGCGGACATCCTCTGGTTTTGCTTTATAGAGGATGCTGAGGATCATGGCATTGACACCGACAGATTTACCCGAACCGGTTGTACCCGCCACCAGCAAGTGGGGCATTTTACCTAAATCTGCGACAACCGGCTGGCCGCCAATATCTTTACCCAACACAATGGTGAGTGGCGATGGATTATCGCGGAATTTTTCACAATCCAATACTTCACGCAAATAGACCGTCTGGCGTTTTTTATTCGGCAATTCCAAACCAACATAAGGTTTACCCGGAATCACTTCAACAATACGCACAGCCACCGCTGATAGAGAACGTGCTAAGTCTCTTGATAAGTTGGAAATACGTGCGGCTTTAACACCCGGGGCCAAATCCAGTTCAAACCGGGTAATCACTGGACCGGGAGAGAAACCTACGACATCAGCTTTAACCCGATAATCACTTAAACGCGCTTCAATCAAACGGGATGTTTGCTCAAGGGCAAACATATCAACGGGTTCCTCTTCCGCTAGAGGACTGGTTAACAGATCGAGCGAAGGCATCGGCGTCGTTGGTTTTGGCAATGGTTGATCGTTACGAACCAAAAACGGATGGAATAAGCTATCTTGCTGCGGTTGCTGCGGTTGCTGTACAACATTGTGTACGGATGCTGGCGCAAAAGCAATTTCTGTGGGCCGTTCTGATCGATTTTCCGGCGCTGATTGAACAGAAGGCATAAACAGCGGTTCTGCCGGCTCTTTTTTAACTAAATCTTCAACCGGTGAGAAGTTATTCAAAATCGATAAACTCTCCAGAGCAGAGAACTCTTTTTCCTCTTGGTGATTTTG
This sequence comes from Photorhabdus sp. P32, assembly GCF_038085095.1. Classification (NCBI taxonomy): domain Bacteria; kingdom Pseudomonadati; phylum Pseudomonadota; class Gammaproteobacteria; order Enterobacterales; family Morganellaceae; genus Photorhabdus; species Photorhabdus sp. P32. The sequence goes on from NZ_JAZGJN010000172.1 coordinate 9,192, forward strand.
GTCCTGATAACGTTTATGTTGCGGCTGCTCAACGGCCTGTTTAACAATCTCTGCTCCTGTTTGAGGCCGATTTTCCGTCTCAAATGGGTTCTGGCTTACATGAGGCTGGATTGAAGCCTGTTTTTCTGTATCCACCGTCATACGATAACGCTCACGCGGTGGTGAAAGAAATTGTTGACGCAGCAACGCGTCTTGCTGCTTATCAGACTCAACATCATCCCCCGATCCCTCTCCGTGTGGGGTGACCTC
>NZ_JAZGJN010000173.1:0-9587 GCF_038085095.1 Photorhabdus sp. P32
CGCAGTTAGAGGCCAGTTCTGTTGAGAGTGTAGCCAAACAGTTGGCAAGCGTCCCGCCCTTTGTTGGCAGTACCTTCTCTCTGGTGTTGCAGATTTCCGCATTGCGCGCGGCTGGGTGGCCAGAGGGCAAGACTGAGGCATGTACCCGATTTGCAGCAGATTTGGTCGCTGCAATGGGGACTATCGCTGAAACCTGTGAACGGCTGTTGAATAATTTTCAGGTACTTAGGTTAAAGCCTCTATTGGGTTCTATCTTGGGGGAAAATGTACTGACCAAAGTACTGTGGGGTCTTGAGGTAGTAAAAATCTTTGGCGCTTGGGCCGGGATCGTTGGGGTGGTGTGGGATTTGTGTCATATGATAGATGAATTCTTTTTCAAAAAGAATGGAAGTCTAGGAATTGCCTACTTGGTTTCGGCAATAAGTGGAGGACTCTTGTTTGTTGCTGCGATCAAATTAATTACTTTAGGTCCGTGGGGGATCATTTTGGCTTTGGTATTTTTCTTTGGTGCCAATATTTATCTGGCAATGAAGAAAAAAAATGAGATCCAGAAATGGCTGGCGGCCTGTCTGTGGCGCAAAATTCCGGCAGGTGAAGGAGATATTCCTGCTATCTGGCCTGATAGCAGAATGGAAATGGATGCTTTTAATAAATTAATGACTGCGGGAGCATAACTATGCTATTAAGTCGATTTTATATGTCCTACGAACTGAATCGTCCTTTGACTCAGCAAGAGAAAGATGATCAATTTTATCAAGGAAAACCGACCCGATTAACGGGTAAAACAGGCGAATATATGATTGAGTACGATACGGTGATCCGTATGAACTCGACTTATATGGAGACTGTGGATAAATATTACCAAAATAGAGGATTTATTAGTTCACTATTTGCGCCGCTTTTTTTGAGTTGTTTTGGATTAATACTATACGCTTATGGTGGAATGGCTTATCAGTATATTATTTATAAAAAGATAATCCCTTCTTTATTCGGGGTATTTATGTTGACAGCAGGTTTTGCGATATTGATCTATTTTAGTGGCAAATTGACCCTAAAAGAGTGGTTTGCTAAGACACATTATCCAATTCGATTTAACCGCAAAACCCAAATGATCCATGTTTACCGTTTTGATGGCACAGTATTATCGGTTCCCTGGAAAGAGGTGTTTTTTACCCTGACCAAGTACAGCGGCAAGATGACGGAATGGTGTATTAACGGTCATATGCTGGCAGACGATAAGGAAACTGTATTGGATACATTTAGTTTGGGATTTTCTGGAGTATTTCGGGAATTGATGCCGGGCTATTGGGAATTTATCCGTTGTTATATGGAGGAAGATGGTTTACAGGAACAGGCGGATATTATCTTATTGTGTCCACCTATTGAGCAGAAGAAAGAAGGTTATATTTTTGGATTACAGTATCTAATGCGGATGAATTCTCGTTTGGACTGGTTTGTTGAACTGATAAATTTTCCATTTGATCTAATTACAAGTATTGCCCGTTATATTGCGATGCAGACCAGCAAAATACCGCAATGGCCTAAGGAAGTGGAAGATGCCTGTCAGGTTGATCCTGATGACCTAATTAACGTTAGTGCTGCTAATAATCCCGTGCATTTATGGCGTCATATTTTGGCGAACCAGACGCTGGAAGAATATCAGGCGATAAATGATCGTCTGTCATCAGCGCATAAGCGTTTGCAAGAGAAAATTGCAATGGCTCACTCAACTTCGGCGGAAGCATAATTATGCAAGGAAATGGCTTGTATACCCCTTATAAATTGAATCGTCCTTTGACTTGGGAAGAAAAAGATGATCAACTTTGTCAAGGAAAACCGACTCAGCTAAACAGCAAATATGGTCAGTATATTGTTGATTACAATACGGTGATCCGTATGAATTCTACTTATATGGAAACAGTAGATAAATACTATGGGGATAAGGGATTTGTTAGTTCGCTTACTGCAACATTGTTTTTTTGTTGCTTAGGAATGGCCTTATTTTCTATTGGTTACACAATTTACCAATATATAAAAGGAGATCATGAAATTCTGTTAAGTCTTCTAATTGTTCTACCTGTTATATCTCTGTTTGTCTATTTCAGTGGCAAATTTACTCTAAAAGAATGGTTTGCTACAACACACTACCCAATCCGTTTTAACCGCAAAACTCAGATGATCCATGTTTACCATTTCAATGGCACGGTATTATCGGTTCCCTGGAAGGAGGTGTTTTTTACTTTGACAATAGGAGGTGGCAAGTGGCCGGAATGGAGTATTGATGGCTATATTCTGGCAGACGATCAGGAAACGGTATTAGAGACATTTAGCCTTGGGATTTCTGGTTTACGGGACATGTTACCGGGTTATTGGGAATTTATTCGTTGTTATATGGAGGAAGATGGTTTACAGGAACAGGCGGATATTATTTCTTTATGTCCTCCCATTGATAAACAGAAGGAGAGTTATATTTTTGGATTACAGTATCTGATACGGATGAATTCTCGTTTAAACTGGATTTTTGGAATCGTAAAGCTGCCATTTGATTTAATTACCAGTGTTGCCCGTTATATTGCAATGCAGACCAGCAAAATACCGCAATGGCCCCAAGAAGTGGAAGAAGCTTGTCAGGTTGATCCTGATGATCCGATTAATGTCAGCGCTGATAATAATCCCGTGCATTTATGGCGTTATATTTTGGCGAATCAGGCGCGGGAAGAACGTCAGGCATTATATGATCGCCAATTCTCAGCACATACCCGTTTGCAAGAGAAAATTGCAATGGCTCATTCATCTACGGATAAATAAAGGCGAGTACATGAACGACATTAATTGCTCCTGGCTTGGTGATTTATTCTGTAAAAAACCAACGAAGATGTAATGATGGGAGAGGTTAAGGGTGAAAAAGTAAAAAACGAAAAGTAACTATCTCATGAAAGGAGAATCATAATTAACATTTAGTTAATAGCTCCTGCTCGCCTGAGAGAAAGTATTGTGTAATACAAGAGAAACCGTAAGTTTAATTAAAATGATTGGTTGGAATTTTTATGAAAAAGTTGAGTATGGTCCTTTGGTTAAGTTTGATTATTGATTTGATAGCTATCGGAGGGTTTTTTTATTATTTACAGCCACAACAGGCAACTCTAAATGGTTTAGATTATCAGGAGCAAGAGGCTTTAAAGGAGCTTTACCCTATTGCTAAACTGATAGCCATTGCTATTGCGATACAGATGGTCAGTGTATTATTGCTTTTCGTTCATAAAAAACTGGCGCTCTTTTTGGCTATGCTGTCTGGTTTTATGACACTTCCCTTAGGATTTGTTTATATCATCGGTTTTCTTTTTAGCTATAACAATTGTCGCTTTGATGGGTTTCCGCTATTTAAATTGGTAAATAAAAAGCAACTTTCCCCTTACCTTCATTTCCGTCAGGAACGTTTTTATATAATTACGGTCTTATTGGGTGTAGCTGCTATTATTCAGTTAAGTGCTGAAGTATCTATGGGGAATATAGGTTTTGTAGTGCCTATAGGGAAAGTGTTAGCGAGTGCTGCAATCGTGTTTGCTTTTAACGGTATTCGTCTTGCTTTTCGACCAGTGTTAGGTATTTATGGCAATCAATTGGTTATTACACCTTCTGCATTTAGCAAAACCTATCAGGTAGATTGTAAACAGGTATTGATGAAGAAAAAAGGTGAAAAGACAATTAGCTTTGTTATCCAAACTAATTCATTAAAGGAAGTAGTAAATATTAATCGTAATCTTATTGAAATAGTTGATGCATATGCCGGTGTTGACGAAATTGAAAAAAAATTAACACAACAAGGGGCTATAGAATGAAAGATATTATTCGTATTCACGATAAAACTACTCACGGCGATCAGGTGCTGAGTGGTTCGCAGAAAATGAAATTTTGGCGGTCTTTACCGGTTATCGCCAGAATAGGTCACTGAGTTCTGCCATGCATTCGGTTTCAATATTTTATAATCATATCATCGTGATATTCCTATTTATTTGTGAGGCTTTATTATAAGGCAGGGTTATTGCTGCCCTGAATCAGGGTTAATTTATTATGGATGGAATGACGCCAAATAATGCAATCTATTCTCATTCGCAGAATGTCACTGAGAATCATTCTTTTTTTACGCATTGGTGACGTATGGATGATAGTGAGTATTAATCATAAGACGGGTTTTTTATATTATTTAACCTATTGAAAATAATATAAAAATAGACTTTATTTCAATGATTTTGAACGAAATTAATATAAGAAAGGTAAATTGATTTCATATTATTTAAATCAATGCAATCTTTTTATATAAACAAATTAAATCCTGTTTATATTTGGTTTAAATAAGATGAATTTTGCCGTTGATATTAAGCAAATTGTGCTGTTTAATAAAAAAAGACTTGATCTTTATATTCACCCGCAGGGAGGATATAAATTATTCCATCACTCTATAGGTAGTTAATGAATCTATTAATTCGCGGGCAGATGACTGGCCTTCGCGATTATTGTTATTCTGGTTAGCTCTCAATTAAGCAGTACCGGCATCAATTGACTGTTCCCCGCATTTATCAGGGTTAACAACCGAGGATATATTCGGTTGGATTTTCGGTAGTTGAATTGACATAACCGCTTATGACGACAGGCACTTTATTAAAAAGTGGGGCGCCCTTTTCGCTGAGTGAACCGACCGCTTTATCTGATATCGGAGGAAAACTATTGATGGACAGAAAAATGCTGCGTGCCCGTCAGCTTCAGGCGAGTAAACCCGTGCTGCTGGGCCATGCCCGTTACCGGCTTGAAATCCGGCGCTGCAAGGCCGAGCTGGAGGTGTTCAGCTTCACCGGGGAAGAGCGCCTGTGCGCCCCGTATTGCTACACCATTGATTTCACCAGCCCGACCCGGGATATCGACCCGGCGGCGATGTTGAACAAACCGGCCACGTTTATCTTGCAGGCGCCGGAAAACCCGGAACAGGTGCGTAAAGTACACGGCGTCATCACCCGGTTTAACCGGCTGGCCGCCTCGGCGGATGAAACACGCTATCAGGTCTGTCTGGAACCCTATCTGGCGTTGCTGCGTCACACCCGGCGCAGTGGGATTTACCAGCACCAGTCGGTCCCGGAAATTGTGGAAAAGATCCTGCGTGACCGACACGAATTTCGCGGGCAGGATTTTCTGTTCACGCTGGTGCGGGATTATCCAAAGCGGGAGCTGGTGGTGCAGTGGCAGGAGAGCGATCTGGACTTTATCCAGCGCATTCTGGCGGAAGTGGGGATCTGGTATCGCTTCGAAATGGATGGCCGTTTAGGGATTGAAGTGGTGCGGTTTGGGGATAACCAGCGCAATTATCAGTACGACGTGAAGTTACCGTTACGTGACCCGGCGGGCATGAATCACAACGACCATGACTCGGTGTGGGATTTGCACGTTGAACATCAGGTGGTGACGCAAAGGGTGAAGGTGCGGGACTACAACTACCGGGAGGCGGGCAATGATCTGCAATATCAGGTCGGCCGGGATCGGGATACCACCGTAGTTGGTGAAGTTTACCGTTATGGCGATAACTTTCTTGAGAAGGGAGAACAAATCCAACCGGCACCGGAAACGGCGGGATTCTACGCCCGTTTGCATCACGAGCGCGACCTGTACCGGCAGCATCTTATCAGCGGCAAAAGTTCCTCCCCGATGGTGGTTTCCGGTTTAGTGCTGGAGCTGGAAGGGGAGAGACCGGCGGCGGTGGGAAAAACGGGGGTATTGATTGTCGCCATGCGAAGCAGCGCCCGGCGTGACAGCAACTATCTGGTCAGTTTTAGCGGCATTCCTTACAGCGAAGTGCTGAGCTACCGGCCGTTGCTGAGAGAACGGCCGGTGATTGCCGGTACGGTTCCGGCGCGGGTGACCAGCGACTGGCCGAACGACGCCTACGGCCATATCGACATCACGGGCCGCTACCGCGTCAAATTTGATTTTGATTTGGATGAATGGCCGTTGGGGGGCGAAAGCCTGTGGGTGCGTTTAGCCCGGCCGTATGCCGGTAAAACTCACGGTTTTCACTGGCCGCTGATCCAGGGGACGGAAGTGGCGATCGCGTTTGAACAGGGTAACCCGGACCGGCCCTACATCGCCCATGCGTTGCATGACTCCCGGCATGAAGACCACGTGACGCTCTACAACTACAGACGTAACGTGTTGCGCACCCCGGCCAACAACAAACTGCGGATGGACGACGATCGCGGAAAAGAGCACATCAAACTGAGCACCGAGTACGGCGGTAAAAGCCAGCTCAATCTGGGCCATTTGGTGGACGGACAGCGACCGCATCCCAACAAGCGCGGCGAAGGGTTTGAGTTGCGCACCGACGACTGGGGAGCCATCCGGGCCGGGAAGGGGCTGTTGTTGAATACGCATGCACAGCCTAAAGCCGGTGGCAAACAACTGGACATGGATGAAATCAAACGCCAGCTTGCCGATGCTTTGTCACTGGCGGAATCGCTCTCGGATCTGCTGCAAACGGCACAGATCGATCCGCTGGATAATGATACCCAACAGCATTTTCTACAACGGAATGTCGAGCAATTGCGGGAACCGGTGATTGTTGCGGGGGCGTCAGGTGGGATTGCGTTGTCAACACCGCAGCATATTCAGCACAGCGCCAGTAAAAACCTGATGATGACTGCCGGCGGCAACACTGAAATCTCGTCGTTGAAACGTATGGTGCTGGCGGCAAAAAAATCAATGGTGGTTTTCGTGCATGAGCTAGGGATGAAACTGGTTGCGGCAGCCGGGAAGATTCAGATGCAGGCCCAAACTGATGGTATTGAAGTTGTTGCAAAGAAAGGTGTGACTATCACCAGCAGTGATGACGAAATCCTGATCTCGGCTAAAAAGAAAATCACGTTGCAGTGTGGCGGCTCTTATCTGACCCTTGAACCCGGCAAGATCGAACATGGCTCTCCGGGCGATTTTAACGTCAAAAGCGCCAATTTCGATTACGCTGAACCGGCAAAGCTGGATGTGCCTTATCCCAATTTTACCGCCTGTGACACGATGGTCGCCGAAGCCGCCGATCAGGGTGACGCTACGGTGCCATTAGGCTAAGGAATTGATGATGACTCATTACCTGACTGAGCCGCTGGCATTGGCTGAGCATCAGTATGCGCTGATTGATCGTGTGGTTGTACAACAGTTGCCGGAAGCATTGCCGGTGATTGAAGTTGTTTCACCGCTGCTTGCTCCTCAGGCGCATTTTTATCCCTGGCTGTTACCGTTGCGTGAGTTACCGTCTGATGTTTGGTTCCGTCTGCTCAATGAAGCGCGTCTGAAAACAGATCCTGACTCGCCGCCATTTCTCGCTTTATTGCTTAAAAGTGATTTATCTCCGGCGGCCATCAAAAACGTGCTGGTTAATGCCTTGTATCTCAAGGAGAAACAGCAGGGGCATATCCTGCGTTATTACGATCCCCGAGTCCTGTTTCATTTGTACTGGATGATGGATTCTTGGGCATTTTCACGCCGGATTGCCGCGGATGACATTACTCACTGGACATTCTGGCTGGCGGGTGACTGGCATACGCTGGCTTTCCCGGAGAAAGTCCGTTACCAGCAAGGAGAAACGTCGGCGTCATTTGCTCAAATTCAGCGTATTGGCCTGATTAATCAGGTATTGGACCAGTTGCCGACGACGTTTGATATTGCTCAGCGGCAGACGCTTAGCCGTCGTATTGATGCGCTACTTGATATCGCTATGACGCAGTGGTCATTAACCTATAAGCAGGATCTGACGGCTTTTGCGTTACATGGCGTCACCCTAAATGACGAATTTCATCAGGCACCGAGAATGAAGGAGCTGTTGGACCGGTGCCGACATGTCACCGGGTACTACCAGCGTATCACCTGTAGCTGGACGGATGAACAGTGGCAGGAAATGACCAGTAAAGTTCGTTACCTGCAACTTTAGCCGATGGAATTATGAACGATGAACCTTAAAGAAACATCGATTATCGCTAGCGACGCGAACGGAACGTTGCTGAGCCGCCTTAACCCGGAAAACCTGAAATAAATTGTGTGCAATACAGGAGATTTTATTGTGAATAACCCTGGCTGTAATTTTTGTACCCGCAAGGGATTGCCTGTTTTACTGGTTCGTCCTGCCATTAAGGCGCAGGGTGATGGCGTGCCGGATTTGCCTGCGAGCATACCGATGCCGGTAGAGAGAAAAGGCGAAACCGGCTATACCACCCGTCTGCTGCGTGAAGGTTTTGTATATATCTGGGATGAGCTGGTCAATGGCTGGATCAATTATTACGTGACTGATGAGGGGTATTTTTATCCCCTGCCGAAAAATGGCAAAGTGCCTCCCCGTTTAGCCAGCGGTGAAATGAAACCGTGCATTGATGAACCAGATGAGTTGGCGCGTGCTTCGCTGGTGACATTACCGGTGTTGCCGAAGGGGGTGGCAAACAAAGCCTTTTGGTTTGCCTGGTCGGCGGTGGCGTGGACGGACGCGGTACGTAAAAAGCATGAAGATCCGGCATACCGTGCGCGATATATGCAGCGTTTTGATATGGAAAAATGGCTGAACTGTGGAGAGGGGGAGAATGCGCTGCCGTTTTCGTCACTGACGGATACCGTAGCGGAATACTATATGAGGATAGGTACCTACCAGCATATCTCAGATTACACCAGCTCTCATTGGAATGGGAAATTGTTATTGGATGATCAGGACGCTATAAAGCGGGCTGCCGAAAAATTACTGCCAGACAAAGGGGTCATACTGTACCTGCCTGATCCGGTTGCTGTGGTGCAGGATATTACCGCGCTGGCGAATTACCGGTTAAAAACCCAGTTTCATGACAATCCACATTATACCCGAGGGGCTGCGCTTTCGGCTTCTCTAAGCACGCTGAAAGAGGCGGTGTGTCGGCAGTTTGAGCGGGAGCAGCTAAAGTCAGATGAAACGCTTGAAAACCAAATACGATACGGTTACTACACTACTGGCGGATTATATATACCGGGTAATCAGGAGCTTGCGGAAACCGGGCACCAGTTAAACAATTCGGTGTTAAAACGGCTGGTACAGGAATATTGGTCAGATTACGAAAAGTACATTGATCGTGATAAAGAAAAAGCGTTTATGGACCGGTTCACTGCCGATCTGACGCGGTATGACAACACCATTATCTCTCCGATGACCGAGATGTATCTGGACTGGATGAAAAGCCAGACCCTGCTGGACTACTTTGATCATAACTTTGATAGCACGGACGATTACAGCGGTGCGCTGTTTGTTCAATCGGTTCATGACTGTGTTGCCGGCATGCAGGACAAACTGGGAGCCTCCCGTTATTTTCAGGAGCAGATGATGAGCGCCGCCATCACGCCGGATAATTTGCTGTTACGTGCGCTGGTGATGAACAGTGATAAAAGGATAGAGCGAACTCACGGCGTCTTAAAGACCGGTGGAGATTACGGCTCTCTCGCCTGGGATAAAATACCCGATGGGCTTAAAGACATCGCTGAGCACTTCCATGAACCGGTTTCCCTCACGATGGAAAAATACCTGAATGAACTGAGTAGCA
>NZ_JAZGJN010000174.1:0-10150 GCF_038085095.1 Photorhabdus sp. P32
GCAGAATCACCATAGATATAGGCCCGAAAAGCTTTGCATAAATCAATATGATTGCCCGAGACATCCGCCAGTCGTTCAACTGAAAACGGTTCAGGTAACGGATGATGAGGTTCCATTCTACCGGGGCCATATTCACTGTCAGGTATACCGCCAAGTACCTTCAGCTCCTGTATGGTTTGTACCGTGAAAAATGCCGGGGGCACAGTCGCTGCCCTCGGATCGTTAGAGAATATTACCTTGCCGCCAAAATCCGAGGTCTTAAGTTGATTCGGCTGCCGTTCTATACCAACCGGATGATGATTCTGATGTAATATTGCCAAAGTTTCGGCAACAGTTCTTATTTTATTCATAGATATTCTCCAGAATTTAAGTCCATATATATTACTAATAGCCAGAATATTGCCTCTGGTTAATCACCAAATTTAGCAATAGCGAAAACATCAATTTTTCTGGCAAAGAATATAAGTATTTCAACATCTGGCATGCCAGAAATAATTCCTGTGAGAATTAATCAGGTAAATATTTGTTCACTTTACAGACACAATTGGATGCAAAATTCAAATTACACAATTTTAAATATTAGTGTAATTTTTAATTTTTTTCATTAATTATGGAGAATATTTCTGTGATACATCACTACCTTTTAACATGTACTAATTAAAACTTTTAATTTTATATTTGTCTCATCAGGTACTATTGTAAAATACAAATAATGAGTATGATTGTATCGTTCATAAATAACAGCCAGACAGAAACCTATACCCTATGAATTTCAAGATGCATCGCGACGGCAAAGGAGCGAATCCCCGGGAGCATAGAGAACTATGTGACCGGGGTGAGTGAGTGCAGCCAACAAAGAGGCAACTTGAAAGATGACGAGTATATAGATATTATTTGATGATGAAATTATATATGTAACTTCAGTAAAGGGTAAAAACAATTAAGAACAAGATCTTTTTACGAATAATTTTCAATTTTTAAATAAATTAATGCCAAAAATAAATTACTAAATGACCGACAAAAAATAAATAAAATAGCCTTAATGAAGCTATATACCCTATGAATTTCAAGATGCATCGCGACGGCAAGGGAGAGAATCCCCGGGAGCATAGCGAACTATGTGACCGGGGTGAGCGAGTGCAGCCGTTACCAACGGCTGCACAATAAGACACAATCAATATTCAAGCACTTGAGTTTTCTGCGGAGCTTTCAGCAAACGCCAAGCAAGCAATACCACCACTGCGGTCAGTGCCGCTGTCATCCAGCTCATCATATGAATAGCGCTGGTGAATGATTCCGATGCCGCTGCCATCAGTTTTTGTCCCTCTGATTCAGCTAATGAGTTCGCAACAACGTAAGCCCCCGCTAACGTCTCTAAAGCCAATCCAGCCTGTTCCTGAGAGATCTCATTCGGCAATTGCAATGTTATTCGATAGAAAGCAGTGACCAATCCCCCCAGAATCGTCGTACCAAGTACAACACCCACTTCATAAGCCGTTTCGCTTATTGATGATGCCGCCCCTGCTTTAGAAGAAGGGACTGACGAAAGCACCAAATCGTTAGACACCGAAGCAATGGCCCCCACACTAATATCTAATAATGCGAAAGCAACAATCAGAGTGACTAAATCACTGCCGATACTCGCGACCAGAAGAAATGAAATACCTGCAATACTCAGCAAAATTGGCACCAGATAATGAGCCGGCACCCGTTGAGCAATCGGCACTATCGCCATACCCATCACAATCGCCATGATTTGCCCGGGAACCAGTGCCAGGCTAGCCAAAATCGGCTCCATACCGAGTACGATTTGCAAGACCTGTGTGGCAAAAAAGACAAAACCCACCAGCAATGCCAAACTCAGTAAGTTAACAATAACCGAACCGGTAAACATACCATTACGGAACAGGGAAAGATCCATCAACGGTACAGGCAGGCGCTGTTGCCGGCGAACAAATAGCACACCAGCAATAAGACCAACCGACAGTTCGAGTATGACACTTATTTCAAACCCATCACTGGCAAGGTGTTTAATCGCGTAAACAATACCACCCATAGCGATGATCGATAATAAAACGCTATACACATCGATAATGCCAGTCTGTTTTTTATCGGACTCAGGCAATAACATCGGCCCGAAGATCAGCAACGGTACTAATACCGGTACTGCCAATAGGAAAATTGAACTCCAATCGAAAAACTGCAATAACACACCACCGACTACGGGACCTACGGCCGAACCGATAGTTAATGTTGTCGCCCAAATAGCAACAGCCACTCGACGCTGTTCACGATCCTCAAAAAGAGTGCTGATCAACGCCAAAGTTGAAGGCATCAGCATCGCACCAAAAAATCCAAGTACGGCTCGCCCTATAATCAATTGTTCAGGTGAAGTTGACAGTGCGGTGAACACCGAAATAACAGTAAATCCCAAAGATCCAAATAACAGTAATGAACGATGACCAACACGATCGCCAATACTCCCCATTGATACCAGCAAACCAGCCAATACCAACGAATAAGCATCAATTATCCATAATTGCTGACTTGCACTGGGTCCCAGAGCTTCCGCAATTTTCGGTAAAGCAAAGCTTAAAATCGTATTGTCCACCGTCACCAACAGTACTGGTAACATCAATATCAGCAATCCCAGCCAATTTCTGAGTCCTGCCCGCCCGTTAGCCTCAGCAACTCTATTTAACGACATCCCCTCAACTCCTTTCCTATTATCATTCAAGCGTTGAAAAAATATGCTGGCAATCAGCAGCACTGATATCGAGCTGTTCCCCCAGTTGTTGCGCAATATCTCTGAGGTTATTGCCAAATTCAGTTTGATCGCCAGCCTGTACTATCGAATCTAACTGTTGTATGGCATGCAGCAACCCCTGACGCGGTTCGGCAGCCATCGGATTTTCATATTGAACGTCCCAGTACACTTCCATTGGATTGCGTAAAATCCTTGATAATAACGCCAGCATTGTACGCATAGGCGGCGGCGCAATAGTTGCCAAAGTACGAATATCTAACGGACTTTTCGCCAACACCAAGCCAAAAATCAGTATCGCAGCATGGGGCAAAGCCTGACAAAGCGCCATAACCCGATCATGTTCCTCTGGCATCATTCTGCTGATGCGCATATCAGCCTGCGTCAATACCCGCTCAATCCAATGCTCACTAACATGACAGTTATCGAGAATGACTGCAACCGGCCTTTTTTGTTCCGGCAAAGATGGCGAGAACATCGGGTTAACACCAATGAAGGGCTGCCCCGGGGCGGCAGCTCTTAACGCAGAATAGAAAGGGGCCTGAACTGAACAGGTTGACACGATCTGTACATCATCGCCAATAGCTGACAACACCCAAGGCAATGCCTGTACAGCAACCGCTTCCGGTAGAGCAAAGACTACCGCCTTTGCCCCACTAAAGACCTCTCCAGCATCAACAACCGGATTTAAGATATCAATCTGGTAATAATGAGGATGATAGTGATAAGAACGCATTCCCTGCGTTCGTTTGTCAACACTGCAAGCCATGTGACCACAGCGAGTAAAAAGGCGCCCCAATAAAGCACCAATAGCGCCTTCTCCACCAAGAATGACCACCTTATGGTTACTCACACACTTCCTCCGTCATATGGCTAAAGCTGAAATAGGGCACACTCGCTTTGACCAATGTTTCTTCAAATTCGCCATAAGGATCGGAGTGAGCGACAATTGCGCCTCCGATGCCGAACTCAGCACATTCTTGATGTAATACAGCGGTACGTATCACAATGCTCAATTCCACTTCACCGCTGAAGGATAACCATCCAAGCGCGCCGGAGTAAACACCGCGAGCCGATGACTCTAAAGCATCAATAATCTCCATCGTGCGCTTCTTCGGCGCTCCGGTCATTGATCCTCCTGGAAAACATGCCCGGATAGCCTCCATTGATGATGTTTCTTCGCATAATTCACCGCGTATGGTCGAAACCAATTGATGTACGGAAGAAAAACTCTCAACTTTAAATAATTCAGGTACATGCACACTGCCTGGACGACATACCTGATTAAGATCATGACGCACTAAATCCACGATCATCAGATTTTCTGCTCTATCCTTAGTGGACTGACTCAGTTCCATCTGCAAATGCTGATCATCTGCTGCCGTTCTTCCTCGCGGCCGGGTCCCCTTAATCGGTCTGGATTCAATATTTCTGGTCTCATCAATACGTAAAAACGTTTCCGGCGATGCGCTCAGTACAGAAAAATCCCCACATGCCAGATAAGCGCCATAAGGTACAGGACTGGCATAGCGCATACGCCGATAAGCATCCAACGGATGCCCTGAATAAGCCATCTTTGCCCTATTCGTCAGACAGATTTCATAGGACTCGCCATCTGTGATGTATTGAAGTGATTTATGGATTCCATCTATATACTGCTGAGCGCCATATTCCAGACAAATCTTGTTCTGATCAACCGCGCCAGGAATAAAGTCAGGTATCACTTCATCGGTATTTTTTGCATTAGTCACTAAAAGTTCCGGCGACCAATTTTGTGGCTGCCCTACTGGTGTAATAAGGCATTCATAAAGTTTACTCTGCTGATGATCGAATACAAAAAAATGCGGAGTAAATATTAAGTTGGCATCAGGATGTTCTGAATGATATTTATTGCTGCCAATTGTCAGCGCCTTTAATTCATATCCTAAATAACCGACAAAGCCGCCTTTAAATACAAATGGCATCGATTTTGGCGTCGAAATTTCCACAAAACCAAGCAATTCAGACATCAGTGAGAAAAAATCCCCCTGAACAATCCTCTCCCCATCAGGGCCAGTCAAACGCAAACTTTCAGTCTGTACACGGTATTCAAGCCTGACAGCGCCCTGTGCATTACCGCTTCCCATCATTGAGAAGCGGGCATTAGGTCTATCAGAGTTTTCACTATCAAGCCAGAAAGCGTGCGTATCATTGCCGTAACGTTGAATAAACAAGGATTCGGGATCGACTATCTGCTTACATTCACGATAATTCAGCTTGAGATATTGTCTTCCGCCTACCGCAAGATAGGCATCATTGACATTAGTACATATATTCTGAGCGGCAACTTCCTGTTCGTTATTCTCTTTATACGTCTTCGCTATACGCACGAAATTACTAAGTAGCTCACGCCCATATTCAGAATCAATCGATTCAGGGTGAAATTGAACCCCCCAGATCGGCCTTTCGGTGTGCTCAATCGCCATGATTAAGCCATCATCAGTCCAGGCAGTACATTTTAAATTGTCAGGCAGCCGGGTACATACCAATGAGTGATATCTGACCACTTCAAACTGTTCAGGCAAACCGAGGAATAATCCTTCTCCGGTGTTCCTGATGCGGCTGCGATAACCGTGTACCGGATTGGGGGCATGTTCTACAAAGCCGCCAAATGCCAGACTAATTCCCTGATGACCGAGACAAATACCCAACAGTGGAACTTTGGCGCGTGCAATAACTTCAGCACAGACGCCAAAATCACTGCTTTCAGCCGGATGCCCTGGCCCCGGAGAAAGCACTACCGCATCATACTCGTCTATCGCTAACTCTTCATAAGTCAAAGAATTGGTGACTACGGACGGCACACTGCCCGTCACTTCATACAGATATTGAGCAATGTTTTGCGTAAAAGAATCATAATTATCAATGAGCAGTATTTTCATTTATTTTTTTACTTTCTCGTTTAACAACTGATCAATCAATTCTTCTTCCCGACAGCAAGTTTCGTTGATTACCAGTTGAAATATTGATTCAATATATTCAGGCCGTAACCCAAAATCTGTTGATTTATCCCGCAACATATCCAATAACGAGGTAATACGTTGCGGCTGCATCATCGGAATATCCTGTTCCGCTTTTATCTCAGCGATTTTCATGCAGACTTTCATGCGTTCTGAAAGAAGCGCCAGAATCTGCATATTAATAACATCCAGAGATTCCCTGTAAGGTTGTAATATGTCCTGCTTATTTATTATTGATTGAGTCATATGTTGATCTTCGTTACTGATTCATTTCGATGATCTTCTTTATCGATAAATTGGCGTCAATTATACCTGTGGAACTACCGCTTGTGGCTCCACCCAATTCAACCCCTTTTCCCTTATTTCAAATAAGGTATTTGCTAAATGTTTGATTTCACCTGCCTTATGCTCACTGGAGAAGGCAAAACGCAACATTGCATTACCATCTGGGACCAGTGGATAAAATACCGGGAATAATAAGATGCCGTTGTTACGCAGCAAACGAGCGGCTTCAAGCCCTTCCGTTTCATTTTCAAATAAAGCGCCACGGACGGGAGATTGCACACCAGCATTCATCAAACCGTTATCCATTAAAGAATCAAACAGATCGATGTTTTTCCACAACTGCTCCTGCCGAATTTCTATTTCAAGGCTAAGGTGAAGTTTTGCTGAGGCAACGTTAGCTGCCAACATCGGCACCATAATCGAATGACCAAAAACCAGAGGATTCGCTAAGGTACTGATCACTTCGACATCATCGGCGCCTGCAACCACGACAAACCCGCCCGCGCCGCCAAACGCTTTGGATAATGAGCCTGCAAGTATGAGGTTGGCTGGCAGAATATGGTCAAGTGCAGCAAAAGCATAACCGGCGCCATGACGCCCTATAATGGAAATACCATGAGCATCATCGACATAGACATAACCTCCGGCAGCGGCCAATTGTCGAGTTAACGCGGCAACCGGAATTAAACCGTTCATTGAACCAATACCATCAATCAGCAGAATAGGAGTACGCTGATTCTCCTCGCATTGCTGCAAAGCTTGCTGTATCGACTGCGGATCAGCACTATCAACCCGCGATACCGGTCCAAACTGTTCAAGAATACCGCGTAGTACCTGCATAGAGGCATGAGCCGTTTTATCCATCAACCAATGTACAGGCCGGGAAAGGGGATAGCTAGGTAAAGAGCCACTGCCCAATAACGGTAATACGCCAAGGTGAACATTACTGGTGGAAGTAAACACAGCAACAGAACCACCCGGATAAATCTCCTCCAACAGTTTCTCTAATTGCCCCAAATATTGTGGCCGCATTGCACCACGGGATGATGACAAATGTATCCCTGTACGGGACATTGCCTGATTTGCCGCTTCAATTAAGACAGGATGATGTTCTAATCCCAAATAAGAACAGGAAACAAATTCAGTAAAGATTTCTCCTTCCTCTGTAGTAATTTGTTTACCTTGACGTTCTATTACAGTGAAACTAGTCAAACCTTCATCGATAGCCTGTGCTAAAGCTCCGGTTGTCCGTGACCGGCGAATTGTCATCCAATCCTGCTTGTGTTTTACATTCATTATTTAGATTCCAATTGTCTAAGTTCAAATGCGCTTACAACCGACAGTAATGACCGAACTGCCCGTTGTGTCAGAAATATCTTCATCGATAATGGTGCGTACTAAGGAAAAACCCGCATCTGAAAATAATGCTCTGACGCTCTCCTCCTGACTTTCACCATGTTCAATGACTAACCAACCCTCTGATTGCAGTAGCTGTTTAGCTTGTTTGATAATCAACCGGGTTAAATCAAGCCCATCGTCCCCCGAATACACCGACGCATAAGGGTGATGCTCCTCCCATTCCGGCAATATTTCCTGCTGTTCAGGAACATAAGGGGGATTAGCCACAATCAACGCCGCCGATTCGTTAAATTGAGAAAATGCTTGCCAATCCCGTAAATCCGCTTTTAATGCATCGGCTTTAATCGCCCAACTCGCCAACCGATAGATATTGCGTGTCAGGTATTGAAAAGCCACATCATCATATTCGACACAAGTGACCTTTAAATCTGGGCGACGCTTAGCAATGGCTAAACCAATGGCGCCACTACCGGAGCATAAATCCAGAACCACTGCCCCATGAGGCGCTTGATATTCGTTCTCCAGCCATTTATGAATAACCTGGCTATGAGGACGCGGAATAAATACCCCCGTTCCCACCGTCAGAGGCAAGCCATCAAAATCCACAGTACCGACAATATGCCCAAGTGGGACCCGGTTACAGCGTTCATGAACCGCAAGCATAAATTCATCACGAGCGCGATCTTTACAGCGCCTTTCCAGATAACGGTCAATCAGGCAATCAAGATCGGCTTCCACGTCCCAAACGCCGGCCTCTGACAGTAACTCTCTGGCTTTATCAATAACAGATTGATCTAAACTCATGACCATGCCTCATAGTAACTACGTAACCGTTCACGCATGGATTCATAAATATGGGAGAAGGCAACCAGCTCTGGCGGCGGCGTGAATTGAGGATGAAGAGACTCAATTAAATTCTGATAATTGCGCATCATCCCTTCATTTAGCAGCGGCAACCAGTAAGGTTTGATATCCCAACGATATTCGTAACCGGTAGCAAACATTTGTTGGGCGGTCTCTTTAGCCATCACCTCACGGGAGAAACCCACTAACGGAGGACGAACTGGATTAAAATCATCAAGATTAATGAGTGTATTTTCTACTCCCGTCAAAGCATTAGCGACATAATCCGCTAATAACGGTGATTGATGTAAGCCATCACGGTAAGTCCCGGTAGCCAGCCAAAGACCATTCACGCCACATTCGCCAATCAACGGGAACCCATCAGCAGGAATTGGCCGGTTGCCAACCTGAATTGAAAGGATTTCAGCATCATGTAAGTTAATATCCAACTGATCTAACGCACAATCCAACAAGAACTGCACATCAGAAATCAGTGCCTGACTACGGGGTTTTTCAGACAGAATATTGGTCGCGCCAAGATACAGCACGCCATCACCACGTGGCACACAATGCAGCCCACAGGCAAATGCCCGGTTAGGGGTACGGATGACCGAAGTCGGCAATTCTCTGCCTTTCGGCATCTTGACCAGAATAGATACCCCATAGCCGGCAAAGATTGGCGGAATTTGGCGAACAATAGAAGGTATATTTGATAACAGATCCAACGAATGCGCGCCAGCAGCCACAACCACCTTATCTGCCATTAAACGCTCACCACTCAGCAGTTCAACGCCAGTAGCTAAACCATCTTCGATTAACACACATTTAATATTCTCTGCTTTAAGGACCCCACCCTCAGCCACAAATGCCGCATCCAGTTTTTCCAGCAATAAATGCGAGTTCAGCGCATGTTCATCAGGGATATATAAAGCACGCAGCGGACGCACTAAGTCATTGGGCTTTAACCACTCAATTTCACGCGGGTCAACGGTTTCATAAGGCGCCGCATAATCGATCAAGGTTTGCTCGATGGCGTCATAATTGACACTGTCAATCTCTTCCATCCCGGCAGTGTTCAGTATCACGTGAGTACCTTTAGCGGTAAACAGCGATCGGGCATCACCGGAAGAGTCAGCTAACCGTTGCGCCCAGGCCGGCCAAAGCTCTCTGGAAATACAATCCATATTCAATTTCAACTTACCGTGTTCACTCGCTAATAAACCACTGGTAATTTCGCCAAAACAACCATTCATTGCACCGGCAGCTTTGGAAGCAGCATTGGTTCGATCAGTCTCTCCAACCCTACAGACCGAAAGATTTCTGCTTGCCAGTTCATAGGCGATTGAACCTGCAATTGCCCCTGAACCAACAACAATAAAATCGTATTTCACTTATTTACTCCTATATGACCTGTGGTCAATTTATTTTAAATATTTTGTCAACAAAGACGGACAAATAATTATCATCCTCTATAGTGAGGATATTTTTACTGCTTTACATCAATTGTAAAAAAAACAACCTCGTGTTCATCAGTAATTAAAATGAAGAATCACCCTCAGATTTTCACTAAATCTAAAAACAAATATGCAATAACAAACCATTACATTAGAAACAGTTTAAATTTATTATCAGACAAATATAATCACCCATATTAATTAATTTGCGAAAATAAAAATCCACAATAAAAACAATAAATTGAGCAGCATCACAAAATGCTATTTATATTTAAAGCAAATAATAACAAGAGATATTATTATATCTAAAATAACATCTGCAAATCAGGGATGAACAATAATCATCAAATACAAAACTGTCAAATAAATTTCGTCTTATATTATAAACAAAAAAATCATATAAATATTTTCAGTATAAAATAAAAACAATTTAAATTTAAATTGTT
>NZ_JAZGJN010000175.1:0-10178 GCF_038085095.1 Photorhabdus sp. P32
ATTTTATCCATCTATAATACTAAAAATATAACATTCATATTTATAATTACCATCCTCATCATTTTATTTTACAATTTAGTCCAGAATTACGATCTAATATTATTTATATTGTGAAAATAACAATGGTAAATTAACCAATTTCTGATTCATAATTCATTCCATTACTTTACATTAACCCATGTTATAATCTCTAAATTCAATAAATTTATTATCCTATACCATTATATAAACGCAATATAAATTCCATGCAAATGGAGATCCGGCTTCCTTATTTTAAATAATTTTCATAAATAATAATCATGGTAATTTATGCTGCATACAACGATATCCAAATTAAAAATCACACTATAAAAAACATTAAAAACAATATAAACTTATACTCCAAACATTATCCAACCAAATTAAAATCATATATTATTTAAAAAAATACAATTAAATCATTGCAATAAAATCATTTTCATTGAGAATATTATCAGTATATTTAAGAAATTATGTTTTATTCCATTAAAACAGAGCATTCAATTAAGAAAGTGTCTTACGAGACCTTAATAAGCACAATGGCTTTATTCCACCATAGCGTACAAGATAAAGTTTAAGTCAGTGATACTCACTGGGATGTCTGCCTGACACCATGATCTGATACATCCGATTTGTCTGGCGTCATTAATTGACGCCAGATTAACCCATAAAATAGCTCACGCTTATAACAGATAACTATACTTCCAGTTAACATTCCACCAGTACATAACTGCATGTTAAATAATAATAAATTACTTCTCCTTTATTGAAAAATTCACCTATTAACAGAAAAAACAGCCATAAACGATAGCAAAAACTGCTGACACTGTTTTCTACGATACTTGTACTCGTCTGCCTATACTTGCTACTGTTATTTAGTTACAGCAGCATACTTCTAAATGAGATTATTCTTGCTTATCTCCTGAAATCTCGCATACCGCTGGTATCTCAATAGAAAGGTTATCCTCATTAATGTGGAGAAGCTGAACTTGACATTCATTCGCTGCTATGCAGACAAAAAATTATTCAACACCACAATTATTCAACACCACAAAGAGGTAAATTATGAACAACTTTGACCCCAGAACTTATCAACATACCCCCACCATCACTGTTCACGATAACCGTGGGCTGAATGTCCGTGAAATCCGTTATTGCCGAACTACCGCAGAAGAGAATGCTGACGTCCGTATTACCCGTCATCAGTATGATGCTCTCGGATATCTACATAAAAGTTTTGATCCGCGCCTGTATGACGCCAAAGAGAACAAAGAGAAAGATAAAACGGTGAAACCCAATTTTCTCTGGCAGTATGATCTGACCGGCAATATCCTGCGTACAGAAAGTGTTGATGCTGGCCGTACTGTCACTCTTCATGATATTGAAAACCGTCCTGTCCTGACTGTGACTGCAACAGACGTCAAGCAGACCCGACAATATGAAGACAATTCCCTGCCCGGTCGTCTGTTATCCATAACTGAACAAGAGCCAAAGCTAGAATCCCATATCACCGAACGTCTTATCTGGGCTGGAAACACACCGGCAGAAAAAGACCAAAATCTTGCTGGTCAGTGTATGTATCACTACGATACAGCAGGAATGACCCAACTGAATCGCCTTTCCCTGACCGGGGCGGTTCTATCACAATCCCGTCAGCTACTGGCTGATGGTCAAGACGCGAACTGGTTTGGGAAGGATAAAAAGATTTGGGATAATAGATTAAGAACTAACGATGTATACACCACCAAAAACAAAACGGACGCCACCGGCGCATTGTTGACGCAAACCGATGCCAAAGGCAACATCCAGCGTCTGGCATATGATATAGCCGGTCAGTTAAAAGGTAGTTGGCTGACCGTGAAAGGCCAGAGTGAGCAAGAGATTATCAAATCCCTAACCTATTCAGCCGCAGGACAGAAACTACTTGAAGAGCACGGTAACGGTATCATCACCGAATACACTTATGAACCGGAAACTCAGCGACTGATAGGCATCACTACCCGCCGCCCATCAGATACTAAAGCTAAAGTGCTGCAAGACCTGCGTTATGAATACGATCCGGTTGGCAACATCATCAGTCTCCGTAACGATACAGAAGCAACCCGCTTCTGGCGCAATCAGGAAATAGTGCCGAAGAATATCTATACCTACGATTCCCTGTATCAGCTTATCAGCGCCACAGGGCGCGAAATGGCGAATATAGGCCAACAGAATCACCGGCTCCCTTCACCAGCACTACCTTCCGATAACAACACTTACACCAATTACACCCGTACTTATACCTATGACCGTGGCGGCAACCTGACCCAAATTCGGCACAGTTCACCCGCGAGCAAAAACAACTACACCACAGACATAACCGTCTCGAATCGCAGCAACCATGCGGTCCTGAGTACCTTGACCACTGATCCAACCAAAGTGGACGCATTGTTTGAGGCAGGCGGTCATCAGAAGACATTACTACCGGGACAAAACCTAAACTGGAATGCTCGCGGTGAACTACAACGGGTAACATCAGTAATACGGGATAACTACACCGACAATGGCAACGACACAGAGTGTTATCTCTATGGCAGCGACGGGATGCGATTATTAAAAGTCAGTGAACAGCAAACGCAGGATATCTTCCGGCAACAACGAGCCGTTTACCTATCGGGATTGGAACTGCGTACAACACATACAACACATACAACACATACAACACAAAACGATGCTACCACAACGGAAGAGTTACAGATCATTACAGTAGGTGAAGCCGGTCGCGCTCAAGTGCGAGTTCTGCACTGGGAAAGCGGCAAACCGGAAAATATCAACAATAATCAGGTACGTTACAGTTACGACAATCTTATTGGTTCCAGCCAGCTTGAGATAGATAGCAACGGGCAAATCATCAGTCAAGAAGAGTACTATCCATTTGGCGGTACAGCGCTATGGGCTGCAAGAAACCAGACAGAAGCCAGTTACAAAACAATCCGGTATTCTGGTAAAGAACGGGATGCCAGCGGATTGTATTATTACGGCTATCGGTATTATCAGCCGTGGGTGGGGAGATGGCTAAGTGCGGACCCGGCCGGTACTATCGATGGATTAAATCTCTACTGTATGGTGATGAATAACCCAATTACGCTTGCGGATAATATGGGGCTCTCAAGTTTAGACTGGCTTGATCTAGCCATTCCGCAAAACAGACCTGATATTTCGCCACTTTTGTATAAACAAAATCCAAGAGTTGAACGGAGATACCAATATTTCACCAGAAGCACCGGCGAAATATTACAAGAAACAGAGAGAAACGAAGCAAAACTCAAACCGATGAAACCAAAAGATAGAGAAAAAGCATCCAGAAATATAATGTATACAAACGCAAAACTAAAAGGATATGCTGCCCACGCCGGTATTATGGGTCATGGCATCAGCACAGAGCACGACACCTATAAAGATAAATTTTTAAACCTGAGTGGTAGCTTAAGTGCAAAAAACACCTTCCCTGGAGTGCAACTTATCAGCGAAAAAGCGAAGCCCGGTTTCGAACAGTACCATCCCGATAAACTGCAAACATCTAAACGTTGGAGGCCGAATATGGATCTTGGCAGCTATCGTGTTACTAATGAAAAAGAATTCATCTCGGGTATACAAAAAGCGTATAAAGAATCAGGAACTGAACTACATCCACTAATTGAACAGAGGATCAGAGCACACATTAAGGAAAACAAGAACATCTTACCGAAAATGGCAGGTATTGCGGGCCTGCATGCTGAAGTTCAATCTTTAAATTATATGGTCACTGAACTTGCTAAAAAGGGAGAAAATATATCAAGTCGTTTGAGTCAGACTTACATATTCACGCAACGACTCGTTGGTAAAACAAATGAAGACTTCCCGGCTTGTCATAATTGTTCTGGGATATTGTCTGGCATAGAAAATGTCATGACAGGAAGGGTAGAAAATTACCGAAGAATGACACGCAGAAATTCTGTGGCGTAATAACTTGTACTAGAACTCAAACCTGATCTGTCATCTATCAAGAATGGATGTCAGATCAAGTTTCGACTCAAACAGAAATATGTTACATCGCATCTACTCTGTTTATCATTTCTATTGCAGCAGCCATAGGCATGAACAGTTTGCTCTTTGTCTGAGGAAATTCCTCAAATCCTACATTCATATATAGTTTTTTGGCTATGTCGTTCTTAGCATCGACGATAATCATTGGGATGGGGATAGATTTTGACGACTCTATAGCTTTTCGAATTGCATCTATAAGCAAGATCTCACCAAATCCTTGGCGTTGAAACAACTTACTTATAGCCAAGCGACCAATAAGTGCACAATGTAGTGTGGAATGGTACTTTTTCGATATTTTCTCTGGTAGTTCATCTAGTTCTACCGTGCATAGCGCCAAGGAATAGTACCCTTTTATTTGAGATCCATTGTGACTACTTGTAAGGACGAATGTTCTTGATAAGTCCTTTTTATCATGCTGTCCCGATACTGCTTTCAAATAGTTGTTCAGAGCGGGTTCACCACAGTCAAAATTACTTCTATCGTGTTTGTTTTTATCTAAACGTTCCATCTTCATCTGTTATTGTTTCCTTATGTCTACGAGCAGCACGAAGGAAACGTTCATTTACCTTGACTGGTCTTTCCAATGCATGAACAAACGCCAATGCATCTTCTTGGCACAATCGAATACGCATATTTTGTTCAATAAGTCTTTTTGCCTCTGCTACAGCAGCATTTGCAATAAAGCTATTCAAGCTTACATACCCTGATAATGATAACGCTCTTTCGAGTAACTCTTTGGTTTCTGAACTCACCCTCGTGGTGATTCTTTCATTTGCTAATGTGGCCATAAACCTTACTCCTACCGCATTGCGGTTATTAGTTCTTTAGTTATTAGTTCGCTATAGACATCCACTACTCACTTACATTACTTATGCGAAGCTTACGGAACATACTATTTGGTGAATTTAACATCGACTTTAACAAAAGTCAATATATGTACCAAAATGACGTCACATTGTGTGACAGAACAAGCTGTATCAGATAGAACAAAAATCATCAAGATTTGGGCAAATAAATCCGAATATGCAAAGCTATTAAACTTCATATCCATTCAAAATGAGACTTTTAATTTCTTCGATATGCTCAATGTAAATTTTGAACAACCTATTGCTGACGAACCAACAATAACTTCATGAATTTCAATATCATCAAGTTGATAACAAGAGAGTATTTTAGTTATTAACTGACAGGTAAAATGTATCGCGATGTTCATGCCAATACATTTTTTCACTCCTGCGCCAAATGACAGTGGGCAGCCTTCACGATCAGGCTGAAACTGGTAAGGATGGTCAAAAACCGTAGCATCGAAATTGGCTAATCCGGTATAAAGCAGAGCTCGATCTCCTTTATCGAAACAGCTATTTTTATATATCAGTCTCTCTTTAAATACTCTATCTACGGAAAGCACCGGGCTAGATATACGATAAGTTTCAGTAACAATGCTTTTAATATTATTTTCCGTCACTGTGATTGCATGGTTTTTAATATAAAACAATGTCGCAGCTATCAATTGCATCGTCGTTTCATGAGCAGCAATAAATGTTATCGACAGATCAGCCACAAATTTCTCAACATGAATCCGCTCCATTATTTCACCGTTAATCGTCATTTGCCGTAGAATTTGCTGATATATAGCAATAAAAGATTCTGCAATCGACACAAAATGCGCCTTCCCCCTCACCTTCCCATCAAAAAACATCCCGACATTTAGGGCGTGAGCAGAAAAAAAGGCTGAAGCTTTCAACCCCACTAAAGAAGCAGCCAATAAGTTATTCACTCCCCTTAAATGCTCCTCAGTGATAACATCTGACTCTTTTAAAGAAGATAAAAGATCATTGGCGATAATTTCAAAATCTATTTCGTTAAATTTGCCACGAATAAAACTTAATACATCATTATTATATTTATCATCATTGAAAATAAGCGAATCGTTAAGATAAAAAATGAATCTGGCAACTCTACTCTTATCTGATGCAGAAAATATTCCTAACGGAACACTCAACTGCTTTTTTGTCACATAATCTGAATTCAGAAGATAAGAACAAATATCATGTGAATAACAATGCCATATTGCTTGCTTAGTATCGTAAAAAAATCCTTTTCCTTCAGGATCGCCTAATTTTACGCTATCCATTTTTTTCTTATATTCATTAATTAAAATAGTCATTATAGAGATCCCCATATAAATTAACGCCCTTCGGGTTATAAATTATCCCGATAATCACCAATAAATTTATTTACTGCCAATTGAAAACCAGAAGATATTCCATTAGCACTTATTCGTCAGTCTATCTATTTATAATTGAGAAACCTGTTTTGCTATAATATGACTAAAAAAACACCCTCATTCTTACATAGAATCACCTTCTATTTTTACACACAGGAATAGCACAATTCTGAGTTGAGTTCAGGCTACACAATTAAAATCATAACCTCTCAGATAACCTCATGACTCTTTTCTATTTATATTCCCTCTACAGTAAGAAACTCTCAATAATCATGAAACTAAATTATCACTTTATGCTCTATTTTTAGCTCAATATGGTTACTTGCGCGCATTTTTAGCATTAAAATCGTGATAAATATCACAAAAAATTTACTCAAATAAAAATAGCCAATTAATTAAATTATTAAAATCAATATATTATACATATTCATATCATAATGACCTATTTTTACTGCTTTGCAATATCAACCCAATAAAATAGCTATTCAAGCCATTTTCCAATGCATAATTAACCTTCACTTAATATTCATGTAAAACATTCATGATGATATACTTTACATTCTATACTTTTACGCTACTATAAAAATATACGATATATAATTTATGATCACTACTCATAAATGCAACTAATTTATAGACAATAAATTATCAAAAACAGCAATTAAATATTGCGCCCAATAGGTTAATGTAAATCATTCAGATTAAAAACAATAGCAAATAAAAACATATTTAAATTGGTTATATTTCTACGGTAATTATTAGTTTAGTTATTGCATTTATCACAATAAAAATAGAAATATCAGAGAAATTATTATTATTTCTATAATAACCACCCATTTTATCCATTAACCAGGAGTTGAACATGAGAGAGACTGAGGAGAAAGAAAAAGGTGAAATGCTTGAAATTAATAATCATTATTTCTTCGTTGTTAATCTTACAAATGAAAATCTAATCGGTGATGTGACTTGGAGTAGCTCTGGAAACACAAGTACTCTCAATGTTGATGGGTTACATCCAGCAACCGCTTCACTTATCCAAGAATTCTATCCAGAAAGTCGGAAAAATGATTATTGGCAATGGACGGCAAAAGGAAGGAGATATCAATTGAATTGCTATGACAATGATATCTATGTCGCTGTTGTCATTAGCGATTTCGGCATTAGCGTATTACCCACAGGAACCAGCCCGGATGCATGGAAATGGTAGCTTTTCTTCCACTCGATTATTTATGTAAGTAACATGTATCATGTGGGAAATATCGATAGCAGTCTTACTTAAAGACACATTTACAAACCGGCAAAACAGAGATCGTGATTCTATCACGATCTCTATACCCGTCATCTTTCAAGTTGCCTCTTTGTTGGCTGCACTCACTCACCCCGGTCACATCATTATCTATGCTCCCGGGGATTCGTTCCTTTGCCGTCGCGATGCATCTTGAAATCCATTGGGTATATTCAATCGACTTAAAATTCTTTCTCCTAGGGAATTCTTTAACTTTGCTATCCACAGTATCAACCCTCTCCCCTCTATTATTCGTTGCCCCAGATTACCAAATAGTGATTTATCCTACCATTCACAATCAGCGCCCCAGGGCGGCTTTTTCCAAATAATCGTTTTTATTCGCTCGATCCTTTAAGGGGTTTCGTCCCTAATTTTGAGCAAATAAACCCAAATTTCAGAAAATCTAATAAAATCACTAAACTTTTCAAATTCTCAGGCTAACTAAAAGCGAAAAGTTCAGGTAATCATAAAAATCCACGATACATTTTCAACTCTATGCTCAGTAAAAAGAACAATTAAGTATACACACGATAAACACCCATATAAATTACTTATTCGTAATTATTTATTTAGGATAAATTATTATCAGATAATCCTTCTTTCTCACTCCATTTTTTTAGTAATAATATTCTATCTTGTATATATCTTTCAGATAATACTTCCAGTTTCTCTATTTTTCCCACTTGTAACTTAAGAAAATCATGACTAAATTCACACCAAGAAACTAAAAAGAATTCATTATTGAAAAAGATCGACAGTGGACAGGTTGTCTTCACAGTATGTGTATTATTTAAATCAAGAAAAGTTATCACTATTTTTGATTTATGGTATATCGCTTTTCTGATATCAGATAACATTAAGTTATTATCTGTAACTTTACTGTAACCTTCTATTTTTACAAACATTGGTGAATAATATAGCTGATCACGTTGTTCTTCAGGCAATACTGCGGCGATCTTAGAGATAAAGCTATGAGCAGACTTAGCCAAAACAACATCATTCTGTTCAATAACCCATTTATTGCCCAAAACTAAGGCATCAATTTCATCCATCGTAAACATTAAAGGCGGCAACATGAAACCCGGTCGTAATATATAACCTAAACCTGGCTCGCCCTCTATATTTGCCCCCTGACTATTTAGTAAAGCAATATCTCGATAAAGCGTGCGTAAGCTTACATTCAAATCACTAGCGAGTAATTTACCACTGACAGGATACCTTCTTTGTCTCAAGTATTGCAATAATACTATAAGTCTTTCGGTTCTTGACATTTCCGTACTCCTCATTTTAATAAACATCAAATAGGAAAGGCTTGATTGAACAAATAATATTGAGTTACTAGCTAATTACCCAATATAACTATTTATTCTTAATTATCTATCATGGAACAATGCCGAGATTTCTCCATAAAACCATCAACTCGAAATCCTATATTTAATATAGACCTCAATTGTCTGGATTGACGAAAATACTATTGCCGTCTTACATAATTACCAAACTATGTCAAGAGTAAATGTTCGATGCATTACGCCGAAACAAGGTTGAAGTCAGTGTCGAACATCGAACATAGAGCAAATATTTAAAAGTTTAATATACAACTAATTAATACAAAAAATAAAATTCACATTCAATAAGATAACTTATCATAAGTAAACTTACTATGTATTAATGATATAAGAAAACACAAATATTAAAGTCAATTTTCACACTGCCAGTTAATGCCTCGGCAGAGAAAATATGGTCTTATTTTATTTGGACATATCTCTTCGTAATGCCTGGGAAGATGTTTTGATTTTATTACTCATAGTAAAAGAGCAATGGAACTAAAAGGCGTACCCAAATGAGTTTTACCTTAACGCCTGTTGAAAAAATAATTTTTTTAGGGAAGATGATAATAACTAGTTTATCTTCAATTTATTTTTGGTATCAAATTATTAATATCGAAGGATAATATTACATAAATAATAATAATCCCGATAGCCTGATGAATCTATGTAAACATTATATACCCGTCATCTTTCAAGTTGCCTCTTTGTTGGCTGCACTCACTCACCCCGGTCACATCGTTATCTATGCTGCCGGGGATTCGCTCCCCTTCCGTCGCGATGCATCTTGAAATCCATTGGGTATAACCCCACAAAAACAGCTACTCACATCCTGACATTCATGATCCAATTCTATTTAACGCCCATCCCATTAAACTATTTCATTTACCATTCTTTATAAAAAGAGCGAACCAAGACAATATACGCAGCAACTCCTGCACACTATCCGTATTCACTATTAACTTACAAAATAATAGTCCACAGTAATGAGAACTAATGGAGT
The DNA here is from genome assembly GCF_038085095.1 of Photorhabdus sp. P32. NCBI lineage: Bacteria > Pseudomonadati > Pseudomonadota > Gammaproteobacteria > Enterobacterales > Morganellaceae > Photorhabdus > Photorhabdus sp. P32. The sequence goes on from NZ_JAZGJN010000175.1 coordinate 9,924, forward strand.
AGGCAGTTATACCCTTCATCTTTCAAGCTGCTGCTTTGTTGGCTGCTTTCACTCACCCCAGTCACATCGTTATCTATGTGACTGGGGATTCGTTCACTTGCCGCCGCGCTGCAACTCGAAATCTATTAGGTATACGCGAAAAAAAGGTTGTCGAGTGCTCCTGACAAACAGGTTCGCAGACGAAGAAACGCGCGGGGGATATATCTGTGTCGTGGGCGAGTGTTTAGACGATGAGGGGGGCGGGGGGGGGGTCGG
>NZ_JAZGJN010000176.1:0-10247 GCF_038085095.1 Photorhabdus sp. P32
TGAAAGATGACGGGTATAAATCTAATCAATTATCATTTAAATGGAATTTTGGTAATTAATCTTAACTTTGAACTCTGAATAAAAAATTGAACTAAATTCTTGCTCCAATATAAAAACTTTCGACTAAGAAAAACTAATTTTATTTGGAAAACATATTTGTACGATATTAGTATAAAATGGCACTGGGATAGCATCGAAAGTGGTATATATACAAATTACTACCTGCATGATAGAAATACAAATATCTTTAATTATAAAAAATAAACTCACACTGTTGGTTTAGATAAACGTTTTGCCATTTCCAAGTACAATAATCTGCGTCTGTTCAAATCAGATTAATCATGATGAACATTACATTTGTTACAGCAAATAATTAGATATGATTGACTGTCTATACCCTATGGATTTCAAGATGCATCGCGACGGCAAGGAAGCGAATCCCCGGGAGCATAGATAACTATGTGACCGGGGTGAGTGAGCGCAGCCAACAAAGAGGCAACTTGAAAGATAACGGGTATAAAACATGAACTCAATACCAAGAGATAATAAGATGAATAATAAATACAAATTAATTTTTTTTGCGGTTAGTAGTGCCCTGTTGGCCGGATGTGTCGCTAAACCCGGCCATGATAAAACAGATATTATTGATGTTCGTGTCCTAGCTATGAATGATTTTCATGGCGCACTAAAAGCACCAAATCCCAATAAACCCGGCGGCATTGAACATATGTCCACGCTAATCAAGGAACTAAAGAAAGAGAAGCCTAACAATATTGTCGTTGGCGCTGGCGATATGATCGGCGCAAGCCCATTACTCTCTGCAATGTTCCATGACGAGCCAACAATTGAAATGCTATCCAAAGTAGGTTTGGAGGCAACTGCTGTTGGCAATCATGAGTTTGATAAAGGTAAGGATGAACTGCTGCGTAAACAGAATGGCGGCTGTCATCCTGTGACTGACTGTCAAGGACCAAAACCATTTACAGGCGCGAAATTTCAGTATCTGGCAGCAAATGTCACCGTCAATCAAACGGGTAAGACACTATTTCCTGCATATATCATTAAAAAATTTGACGGTATTCCGATGGCTTTCATTGGCCTGACTCTGGAAGGGACTCCAGAGATAGTGACACCAAGCGGAACCGAAGGTTTGAGCTTCGCTAACGAAGTTAAAACCATTAATGCTTTAGTGCCGGAGCTACAGAAACAAGGTGTTAAAGCAATGGGGGTTCTGATTCATGAAGGTGCTGAACAAAAAAGTGATGGCAAACCGATTGATGTAAATGCCTGCAATGCTTTAACCGGTGAAGTGTTGAATATTGTTAATCAACTGGATAAAGAGATTGATTTCGTCATTACCGGCCACACGCATCAGGCTTATAACTGCGTAATTAATGGTAAGCCCGTCACTTCTGCACAGGCTAATGGCGCGTTAATAACTAACCTGGATCTAAAACTGGACAAATCCATTAAGGATATTGTGGATTTTAAAGTGGAAAATATTTGGGTTGATAACCATAAATATGAAAAAGATCCAGAAGTGACTAAAGTATTGGATATATATGAAAAAATAGCCGCGCCATTGGCAAACCGTGTTATTGGTAAGTTGGATCGCGATCTGAATAGGCAAACTAATCGTGCTGGTGAATCTTCACTGGGTAAAGTGATTGCAGATGCACATTTATATACTGCCCTATCTAAAGAGAATGGCGGCGCCCAAATTGCATTTATGAACAGCGGCGGTATTCGTGCTGACATGACTGGTGGTGAGGTAACTTACAGTGTTATCTACGCTGTTCAGCCATTCTCCAATGTATTATTAACCAAGACGCTGACAGGTGAACAAATTAAACGTCTATTGGAACAACAATGGGATCGTTCACGTCCGCAAATCTTAGCAGTTTCTAATGGTTTTGAATATCAGTGGAATAGCGCCAAACCAATAGGTGATCGTGTTATTACCCACTCGATGAAAATCAACGGTGAACCCATTGAATTAAATAGAAAATACCGGGTGGCTGCTAACGAATTTCTGGCAACAGGGGGAGATAACTTCTCAGTATTTAACGAGGGTATTGATCCTGTATATAGCGTGCCTGACGTTGATGCTGTAATGAAATATTTCGCTGAAAAATCTCCCATTGCTTATCCTAAACAAGATCGCATCACTAATGTGAACGAAGAATAATTGACAACCTATTTCGTTGGGTTATTTTATTAATAACGCCCGACGGAATAGGTACAAATACCTACGGTTTTGTATATTTTGTCTCTCCTGCAATCACGATCCACAGCCCTTTTCGAGCAAATGACAGTCAAGATAATAATCAGGTTGTATCTACGGTAATATTTTATAAGTAAATAATAATGCGGTAAACAATAACATGTGCTCTATTTCACAGTGCTTAAATCTAATGCCTTTACAAATTTAAATGTCTATATATTATTATTATTGTAGGCAGGTAAATTTATAGCGTCAGTTTAGGTTTATAAAAGCACAGCGGAATTATAATATTATTGCAGTAATTTCATAATGAAAAAATAAAATTTTCAACTGTATTTAGGTGATGATTATCGTATCCACGTTTTTGAATTTAATGATGATAATCCTATGCACATTGATGCCACATTTTTCCCTATGGCGCCTGGGAAACTATTAATTAACCCGAAAAAGGTGTTAAAAGTTCCTGAGCTGTTTAAAGGATGGGATGTGCTGCATGCGCCTGAACCGGTTATTCCTGACAACCATCCTCTGTATATGACCAGTAAATGGATCAACATGAATATTCTAATGCTGGATGAGAAGCGGGTGATTGTTGAAAAGCAGGATGAACCTATGATCGCTGCAATGAAACGTTGGGGCTTTACTCCGATCCCATGTAATTTCAGGAACTTTAACTCTTTCGGCGGCTCCTTCCATTGTGCAACAGCGGATGTAAGGCGGCGCGGAAGTTTACAATCTTATCTTGACTAGGAGAGTAATGATGGCTATCTGGAAATATTCCGCTTGGGATGCAGTCATGTTTATATTAAGTATTTCGCATACGGTAGCCACGGTTACACTGGTCATGTATTGGGATCATTTCACTATTATGGGGTGGTTAGTCAACATTGTGCTTCTTACACTGATGACAACTTACAATATAATAGTGATATCGCATTTTTTCACCCATACTCCCTGGTTCGTTTCTCGTGTAATGAATATGTTGGTGTCGATATTGAATTCAATGAATATTGGGCAGTCTGTACAGTCTTATCACCTGTCCCATGTCCGTAATCACCACAAATATAATAATGATCGGGGAGTAGGTGAAAGCGGACCTTTGGATACCTCTTCTACCTTTATAAATGGCGAGCATAGTACTCTTTGGTACTATTCTGTCCTTGGCGCAGCATCTACCTTTTATAATAGTTTTGTGCGTATGTGCTGGTCTCTATTTATCTGGCATAAACCACTCAGTAAAGCTGATAAAGGGTATGAAAAACTTCTTTCTAATGCCAGAACCAGTAAAATTAAAGAATTATGGCAATTGAGGTTAGATAGATTGTTCCAGGCGGGGTGGATTATTATCTTATTCACTCTGTCTTGGGAATGGGCTTTATTTTGTTATTTACCCTCTCTCTATTTTGCCTTTGTTCTGGTTAATATTCAAAACTACTACGAACATTATGGCGCACAGCCGGAGAACAGATTTGCAAACTCAGTGAGCTATTATGGACGTATCTATAATTTATTCATGTTTAATGATGGTTATCATCAAGAGCATCATATCTCAGGCGGCACCCACTGGAAGCAGTTACCTGATTTACACAGGAAATATTCAACCCAACTCGCTGCGCAGAAGAGGATTATTAGCCCGGTACCTGCGATATTAGGTTTTTTACATAGGCGTAGATCTCTGCTGCACAGATCTATAAGGCAAAAATAATCCCAGTTAATCACTACAGATTTGATAGATAGCCCGATCAATTTACTATTAGGGAGTCTATTATGATACAAGAAGAATCCAGTATTAAAGGAACAAAACTGGCAGAATCAGAATTTATTGTATACGAAACGTCGAACGATATATCAATGGATGCGGTTTATGACCTTTTGGATGGCCACCTTGCGGCTTGTCGGGTTCGTGATTTTCTTCCACCAGAACAAAGAAAGAGAATAATTGAGAATTTTTGGCGTTCTCCTGCTCGCATTCCCCGTTATGGTGGAGGTATTAATGGTGTTGAGGGGTATTTTATTGGGGCATCTCATATTGAAAAAGATACCCGTCAATATATAGAAGAAGCAGAAAATTTTCGTTCGGCAATTGATGAGGTGTTTCAGGATACAATCAATCCAATGGATCATTTCATTAAACAAATAACTCATTTTAGTGGTAATAACTCACAGGTAATTCGTCCTGCCATGTATCATGGTGTTGCTGCGGGAAATGCAAAAATTTTGTATTGGAATAACTTCGGTGAATTTCTTTTATTACCTCATGATGATCTTGCACAGCTGAGTGATCCACGCCAGAGTGATTTTGAGATCCAACAAATTAATCGTGTCATGGCGGTAAATTTTTACGCCGACGTTCCCCAAAATGGGGGGCAGTTAAAAGTATGGAATATTCAGCCTGATGATCAATCACGTAGTGCTCTTGGTTTAGCTTACAGCGGTTTTCCATATCAATCTGAATTATTGGAAGATCATACAAGTATGGTGATTAATATTGATGCGGGGGATTTGGTATTGCTGAATGGGAATTTAATCCATGCGGTACTGAATGGTAATACTATCTTTTCACCGGAACGGCGTTTACTCGTGAGCTGTTTTATAGGATTACAGCAAAATGGTGATCTTATTTGGTGGACATAGACGTGTGCATGATGTTGAAAATTGCTTACAAATATTTGACCATAGCGGAATATGCATTTATATTTAAGAATGATTAATGTAAATGTTAAAGATACAGATTATGCCATTACTTGCATGCACACTGATTACGCTTACCTGGCTGGTATTAGCCAAAGCAAATGTGTACATGCGTTTTACTTTCGTTTCTCCTGTTGCTGCTCCACCTCCTTTATTATCCATAACTGTGTAATATGTCGTCTCTGAGGGATGGTTAACATTCAACGTGTTGCCAGATTTAGCTGGCTGCGTTGGCTTGGGTACGTTAAATGTAAAACAGGTATGAATTCCTATGATTTCTAAAACTCAATGGATCTCTTATAGCTCGACCTTGCTTTTTGTCTTATTGTGGAGCAGTGGTGCGATTTTTTCTCGATGGGGACTTGATCACAGTACCGCATTTGCCATTCTCACGATGCGTTTTGCTATTGCGCTTATTTTTTTGATATTTCTGGGATTATTATTCAGGCGTAATGCTCATTGTCTGCCTGTATATGGGACACGCAAACAGGTAGCTGGTACCGGTGTTTTATTAATTGGCGGCTATTCTATCTGTTATTTTTTTGCTTTGGATAACGGGATCACGCCTGGCGTTCTGGCTACCGTGATGGGAATTCAGCCGATTATCACACTGCTGGTGATTGAACGCCGTTTTTCGATTGTACGTTTATCGGGTTTATTATTAGCGTTATTGGGCTTGATATTAGTAGTGTATCAAAGCCTGGTGTTGTCCCGGTTTTCCTTTGCGGGTATTACTTTTGCCTTAGCAGCATTGGCTTGTATGAGTTCTGGCGCAATTTTACAGAAACGAATTCATCAAGCTCCTTCTACAGTTTTACCTCTGCAATATAGTGTCAGTTTACTGCTTTGCTTGCTGTTTGTTCCTTTCCAGCCTTTTGAATTTCAACTGGCGCCTGGCTTTATTATTTCATTATTATGGCTTGGGTTAGTGATTTCAGTTGTCGCTCAACTATTACTTTACCGGCTTATTCAAAGTGGTAATTTGGTGAATGTAACGAGTCTATTTTATCTCGTTCCTGGTGTTACCGCCGTAATGGATTATTTATTTTTGGGAAATGCATTACCGGCTCTCAGTCTGCTGGGTATGGTAGCTATCTTGTCAGGACTTGTATTAGTCTTTCGTACAAAGAAAATAGTTCTTTTCACTAAATAAAGTTGTGTTGCCGGGTATAAATTATCCCGGTAACAGCCATATCCTTTATTCCGTTATCAGTTATAAAATAATTTTCAGCATGAATTTATTAATCTGGAATTTCGCTGAAAAATCTCCCATTTTTTACCCTAAACAAGATCGCATCATTAATGTGAACGAAGAATAATTAATAATTTATTCAGATCGATACAGTAACCGGATGGTACTTTTTGGGATCACTTCATAGTATCGAGGATCTATTTAGTCAATCGTCCATTGAAACCCATAACGTGCTACGAGGTCTCCTGACAATATAAATCATTCTGCACGAAAAACAGCTATCAGGCGACGTATACATCCACGTCGCCTTTTCCGCCCAATTAGGCATAGGTATCTATACAAATGAAATAAGAGCTAAAAAATCACATGGCCGCTTTAAAGATCGAAACAATTTCTTCATGGGTAGCTTGAGTGGGATTAGTCAAACAACATATATCCTTCAAAGCATTAGTTGCCAACATGGGTAAATCTTCTAGTTTGACATTCAATTCCGCTAAACCCGACGGAATACCAATATCTTTTAATAAGTTACGAATTTCAGCAATACATGCCGCAGCTCCTTGCTGATCATTCATAGCGCTGACATCTATCCCCATCGCCGCGGCAATATCTTTCAAACGACCCGCAACCGCTTTGGCATTGAACTCTTGAACGTGCGGCAACAAAATGGCATTACATATCCCATGCGGCAAATCATAAGTACCACCCAATTGGTGAGACATGGCATGGACATATCCCAGTAATGCACTATTAAACGCCATACCCGCCAAAAATTGCGCATAGGCCATGTTTTCACGTGCTTCTATATTGCTCCCATCTGCGACTGCCTGACGTAAAGAGTGACTAATCATTGTGATCGCTTTCAGTGCGCAAGCATCGGTTATTGGATTGGACATTTTAGAGAGGTAAGCTTCAATCGCATGCGTCATTGCATCCATTCCGGTCGCGGCGGTTAAACCTTTCGGCATTCCAACCATCAATTCTGGATCGTTCACAGATAAAACAGGCGTTATTTTCTTATCCGCAATGGCCATTTTAATGTGGCACTCAGTATCGGTAATGACGCAGAAACGTGACATTTCTGATGCGGTACCCGCAGTCGTATTGATAGAGATTAATGGCAAATGCGGTTTAGAGGAACGACCAATGCCTACATAATCCCGGATATCTCCCCCATTAGCCGCGACCAATACGATGGCTTTTGCACAATCATGCGGCGAACCACCACCTAAGGAAATAACGCAATCGCTATTATGCTGACGCAACATATCCAAACCTTCTTCAACATTAACTGTCGTCGGATTCGGATTGGTACCGTCATAAACCACACTCTCAATATCAACATCAGATAATAAAGACTGAACTTTCGCTACTGTTCCAATTTTATTTAAAACACGATCAGTCACAATCAGCGCTCGCTTGTAACCATCACTTTTCATTGCATTTACTGCTTCAACCAGACAGCCCACACCAAGCATATTTACTGATGGCATAAAAAAATTTGTAGTCATCATTGACAATTCCTTAATATTAAAATAGTTTTAGAATGAAAATATATAAAAATTAAAATTTAAAGATCACCTAATGGAGCTACAGATCATTCTCTTACAACAAACATAAATAATAGTTCTATTTAAACCACATAATTCAAAAAATATAAACATATACATCGGTAGAGTTATATGATGCTTATTAAAATAGATATTTGATAATTTCCTTATTGGTAATATATGCAATTGGCAATATAATAAATACAATAATCGAGAAGATTTATATATCAATTCAGAAGATTTTTACTTAGGAGTTTATTTTGTCCTCTAACGAAATATTTAACCGCCTGACCGCATTACTGGATAATCATCATGCCAGCTACCGGGTAATGGAACATCCAACCGCCGGACGTTCTGAAGAGGTTGCAAAAATTCGTGGTACACAACTTGGACAAGGAGCAAAAGGATTAGTTTGCCATGTTAAGGGAGAAGGATTTCGTCAATATGTACTCGCTGTACTACCTGCGGATCAACAAGCAGACCTCTCTTTACTGGCAAAACAGATCGGTGGCAGCCGTGCCTCACTAGCAAGCCCTAAAGAAGTTTTTGAACTGACTCAATGTGTATTTGGCGCGATTCCGCCTTTCAGTTTCCATCCAGCCCTGAAACTGGTTGCAGATCCTTTATTGTTTGAACGATTTGATGAATTGGCGTTCAATGCCGGCAGCCTTGAACGCTCAGTGATTCTTAACACTCAAGATTATCACCGAATTGCACAACCTGAATTGGTGATTTTTCGTCGGGTAGCATAAATATCACTGCGAAAAATGATATTTGTCAAAGTAGCCTATAAAAATAGGCTATTTCAGACTACTGGACTGTTTTCTTCCCATTTCCTTCCTAATCCTAAGAGTTCGTTTCACTCTCAATAAGAATTTAGGGAGATAATTCTGCATTCTTGCTAAACATATTCATTTAAAATGGTAACTATCCCTCTCCCATAAATTTATATCACTAGATAAATTCATTATTGCTACATCATATAAACATTAAATAGAGAGGTATAATTATCAAATACCATGAATATCTAATTATTCACTATTGAGTCATATATAAGAAATTATCAATTACATTAGGGGATAATTCCCTACCCCAATAAAGGTGTTTATTGATAGGAATTTTCAATTATTTTTAATTTCAGAATCTTTATTTCAAATATCAGCATAAAATGACATGTCAATTATATTAATGTTATATTTGCAACAATTTAATATGCCTATTCATTATATTTTATTAAATACAAGACCACACACTCACTGTATTCTCATCTCGCTTTCAGAAAGAAAGATAACGTTTTTTTAAAATAAAGTTTAAGGAATAGAGAAATATGACTGATAAGTTAATTACAGGTGCAACTTTTTTCGATAGAAAATACTTCCTGGGTGAAGCGCACCATTATCCAGAAAACGATAGCATTATTCCATTGCCTTATGATCTTAACGATAGATTCCGCTCAGTAAGAATTGGAACACTATCAAAAGTTTATGCATGGCGTCATCAGACCGATTGTGAACCAGGTCAACGCTATCGTGAATGGGAATACGATCATCCAGATATTGATAGAGAAATTAGAGGATTATCTAAGTTCAAAGTGGCGCCAAAAAATACCTGTCTGGTTGCATTAAGACTTATTGATGATACTTATTCAGGTATTAAATTCTCAATGTTCACGAATACACATTGCGTGGGCCCAGTTGAAACAACAACTGATGATGATTATGCACTGGTTGGTATACTGCCATTTGAGACTGAGTTAGTCACTGCCATTGCAATAAGAAATACCAGTACTGGAGTATATATTAATAACGGATCATTCTATTTCTATCGTGATGCAAATGGTGTTGTTACTATTGATGAGAAAGCTAATTTCCCTAAAAATCTCAGAATAGTTAACGTAGGTGGTAATCGTTTTGATATCCATATTATCAGTACCGAGTTTTCTAACTAATCCGGTCATAATGTAACGATAATTAACCGTCGTTTTCAGACAGGCTACGTTCTGAAAATTTAAGCAACACCGTTGCGGAATATCATTAAAAACCGCAACGGTGTATTCATTTCTACCAAGATAATAATTTTTTAACAATTAATTAGCCATTCACTGTTATTCATCTTTTTTTCATAAAATTTTATAACTAAAAAATCAAACAGTCATTTAATTAAAAAAACATTAAATTAAGATCCACTAGCAATAATGGTTATAAGCTATTTACTTTGAGATAAATACTTCCCTAACGATTAGTTATAAAAATTATAGAAAATACAACCATTATATTATCACACTTCCTATTCTAGATATTTTCATAATATTATTAATGAAAAGCAATCTTATAACACCTATTCGAAACACTAAACATGAAAAATATTCACAATTAAATTGAATATTAAGCTTAATATTAAACACTCACTAAAAGTATCAAATTTTCATATTTCAAACAGTTAGTTGGACTATATCTATATAATTATAAGGATATTATTCGGTACTTTTTAAACAGCTTTACTTTACGCATTTTTATGCTAATTTTAATATTAACCTATCGAATATTATTCCTTTTTTGACTGGATATATCGCATTAATACAACCAGGCAT
>NZ_JAZGJN010000177.1:0-10587 GCF_038085095.1 Photorhabdus sp. P32
TTATGTGGAAGGGGGATTTATTCTGCGTCAGCAGTACAGCCTGATGGGCCAGTTAACCGCACAACGGGCCGGCCGTAATCCCCATTTCTTCCGGCCGGCTGAACCGGAAGAGATTGCCCCCGCTTATGCGGGCGTGGCGCGCCGGTACGAATACGATGCGACGCTGAACCTGACCGCGGTCAATGACGACGGACAGCAGTTAAATTATCTCCTCAACGGCAACGGCCAGATAGTTTCGGTGGGTGAAGGCCGGACGCTGCGTGAACATTATCAGTATGACGCCGCCGGTTACCCGTCAAGGCGGTTTGACGGGGCGCAGGAAATTATGGGGGAAACTCTCTACCAGGAGGGCCACCGCCTGAACTGGGTGGGTTCGCACCGGTTTGTCTACGACCGGGCCGGTCGCGTGCAGGAGAAACAGTTTTTAGCGGAAGGTTACCGGCCGGCGCTGACGAAATACCGCTGGAACAGCCAGAACCAGCTGACGGGGCTTATCACGCCGGATGACATCCGGTGGGAATATCGCTATGATGCTTTCGGACGACGGACGGAAAAACGGTGTATCCAGACCGGTAAGCTGATCACGTATTTATGGGACGGCGATGTGCCGGCAGAAATCCGCGAGTATCAGCACGGCCGGCTGAAAATGATCCGCCATCTGGTGTTTGACGGCTGGGAACTGATAGCGCAGCAGACGCAACAGTTTACGCTCAATCTGGACAACCGGGTGGAACTGATGGCCGGAGAGGTGCAGACCCAGTATGCGGTCAGCGCCCCGACCGGGGAACCGCTGGCGCTGTTCGACCCGGCAGGGAAACGGGTGTGGCGGCGGCCGAAGCAGTCCCTGTACGGGCTGCGGCTGGGCGGACAGGCAGAGAATCCCCAGCTCGATCCGGGCCTCCGATTCGCCGGGCAGTTATGGGATGAAGAGTCAGGGCTTTGCTACAACCGGCACCGCTTTTACTCACCGGAAGGCTGTTGTTATCTCAGTCCTGATCCAATTGGGTTAGCCGGTGGACTTAATTCTTACAGTTACGTGCAGAATCCAACGGGCTGGATCGACCCGCTGGGGCTGACTAACCTCCCTGTACCGTATTGGCCTCCTAATGATGGTGCATTTGGACCTGTAAAGAATACGGTTTTGGAACCAGGAACTATAATAGATCGCTATGGGTATACAGGAGGATATTATACGTCACCTGTTGGCACACCATATTCTATGCGAGCTCTTCCCCCGGGAACTGATACAATGAAACCGTATTCTGTTTATAAGGTGATGAAACCAATCTCTAATGTATCAGAAAGCAAAATTGCTCCGTGGTTTGGAGAAATAGGGCTTGGTACGCAATACAAACTTGAAAAATCTGTACAAGAATATTTAGATTCTGGTCATTTAATAGAAGCAGGCAAAAAAGGTAATAAATGTGGATAAGAATAGTTTAATTAGGACTTTGTCCTCTATGAAAATACCTAAAGATAGTTATTCTATTGATTCAATAGAGAATGAATCTCTTTGCTTGATAAAAGACGGTATATTGTGGTCTGTCTTTTATAGTGAGCGTGGTCAGCGATCTGGAGAAGAACATTTTAACCAAGAAGAAGCTGCTTGTAAGGCTTTTCTTCAAAGATTAAAAAAAATGCTAGGTTTAAAGTGAAAAATAAGGCCGGAGAGATCCTCTGGTCTTTTTATGAGCTCGTTCCCGTACTCGCCATCTCCGCCCCGTCCGACCTCGCGGGCGGGAGCTACCTGTTGAAAACCGTCGATAAGCGGGCCGAAACCCGGCACTGACATCGGGGAAAAAGTGAGCTAAAATCGGCAAAGTGCACATCGGGGTTTTGGGTTCGCGGCGGTGAATGCAGTGGGACGGGGTGGCTCTTTAACAGGTTGTTATTAAAGAAGAAATCCCGGCCAAAAAGTATGGTCGTGTCGGGGCAGTCCCTAAGATCCCATAGGGCTAAATGGGGGTCCGAATCCTTACAGTTACGTGCATAACCCGACGGGCTGGATCGACCCTCTGGGGCTCGCGCCTTGCCCAACTCCCCCTGACAAAATCAACTTAACTAAAGACGGTGTTAAGCATGTAAAGGATAGACATGTGGGCGATGTCAAAGGCTGGTCACATAAAAGTAAGTGGACTCTTAATAATGCCGACGTTAAATCGACCATAAGGGATGTATTCCGTAAACCAGATAGAATTATTCGCGATGGTGATCGTTTTATATATGAAAAAACTTTGAAAAGGAATGTAGGTATAACCCCAGAGGGTGAAATATTAAATAAAGTAAGGGTTGTTACTGAATCAAATGGTGATCTAGTTACGGCATTCCCGCAAAGTGTGTTTAAAGATCTTAAGCCAACAGATGTGATTTTTTGAGGATATTATGGGACTGGATATACATTTCACGACAGAAGATAATGAGATTATTCATGTTGTTATGAGCGAAACCTTACATTCAAATATATTCTCATCTCCAACGAGATGGAGTAGTGCGAAGAATTTAAGAAAGATTAAGGATTACTATAAAACTGACTGTTTATTAAAGAAAAAGGATGCAACTTCTTTTATTCATGAATTGTCTGAAATGAAAGATAGAATTATTGAAGGAAAAGATGAACTGCATAAGATCATTGAAAAAGTAAACGGAAAAGAAATCAATTTTATTAGAATAAGCGGCGATTAATAATCCTTGAAATCAGCCGGAAAGATCCCTGCAATCTTTCCGGCCTTTTTTATTATTTTTATGCTTAAAATAAATATTTCACAGGGTTGATGTTATATATTAAATATATAAATTAAAATCACAAAAATATAAAATAAATAAGAAGATAAACAAAGAAATAATACAGAAAAATATAAAATTCATGGTAAATATATACATAGGCTGTATTTTAGCTATTTTATTCTGGTTTCTCCCTGAAACAGTAAAAAGCCGGAATCGCTTCCGGCTGAAGGTTCAGGAGGTTTCTTTACACATGTAACTGTCCTTAATCCCCCAGGAATGTAAACTATGAGCATATTTAATTTAAAAACTATATTACCTCCTCCTGTATCTCCGAATGAAGCAGGTCAAAAGGAAAAATGGCCATTGATAGATAATAACCACCATTTTCCTAGTGATTTCATCGACTTCATAAATTGCTATGGAACAGGAAGAATAGCTAACTTTATTAATATATTTAATCCATTTAGTGAAAATGATGATCTAAATTTCTTCAATCAGAAGGATTTGATTATTGAGGATTTTAATTATTTAATTGAGGATGATAAAGATTATTATCGGTTTTCTCTTTATCCTAATAAAGATGGATTACTTCCAATAGGAGTGACTGATAATGGTGATTATATATTTTGGGTTATATCACCAACAGATAACAGTGACTCATGGAAAATAGCAATTATTGCCTCAAGATCTCCAGAAGTCGAATACAGGCAAGAAGATCTAACATCTTTTTTAGAAGGTGTTTTATCCAAGAAAATAAAATGCATGTCATTCCCTGATAATTTCCCACCTAATAATATAGTATTTGAAAGCATTTAAAAAATAAGCCAGAAAGATCCGCGTGCTCTTCCGGCCTTCTTATAATCTAGCGGGGCGCATACCCACAGTAAGCCAGTGCCGACCGGAGTTTACCAATGGCTCCCTTATAAGAGAATGAATCCAATGGTTTAATTCCGTCTCAAAAAACAGTTTATTGCCAAGGTTATATTTTTATAAAATGAAATTTTCTTTATCCATGAGCAGGACAATATGATTGGAATGATTCTGAATGATGCTTTTCATCCACATGAAGAAAATATGATTTTAAAAACAATAATCAGATGGATATGAAAAATAAAATATGGTCTGGTCAAGTATCTACAACCAAATGTGGGAGAGTAAATTAATGAATTCTTATGTATTAATGAACGATTATAATTCTTCACTAATGCCAAGATATCTTCATGCTATAGTAGATACAGATAAGTAAATTAATGACAAATGGGATTATGAAGGCTCCAGGCATAATATGCCTTATTATCTCGTAGATAAGGAATGCCCTAACACTTTGTATTTGTTATGTAATAAAAATATTGGGAAATTGGGATTTAATTATTATCAACACAATATGGCTCATATCCTATCTGATAGATTTCTCGATATTATCAATGAGTTTAAATTAAGCGTTCATGTTTTAAAAAAATTAATTGCGACATCTATTAAAGATGGAAAAACTATCAATAGCTCATTAAATTATCTTTTTTTTACTGACAAGGAGTTATTTCTGAATGAAAAAGATTCAATATTGGAAAAAGATAAATATGGAAGTTTAATTCCTCATAAATTATCTTTTCATAATGCATCATTAAATTATGATATTTTTTCAATACGGACTACTTTATTAGCAGGATTTATCTTTATTTCAGAAAAAGTAGCTAACAAATTCAGTAAAGAAAATATCAAAGGAATAAAACTAATTAAATTAGATGAAGCCTTGAATCACTATTGTGTAGATTTTAGGTACGGCATTAAAACTAATATCAAAAAATGGAAAATAAAATTACCCTAAGCTAATAGTAAAAAGCCAGAAAGATCCCCATATTCTCTCCGGCTTTGTTATCTTTATGCTTAAAATAAATATTTTACAGGGTTGATGTTATATATTAAATATATAATTTAAATCAAAAAAAATATAAAATAAATAATAGAATAAACAAAGAAATAATACAGAAAAATATAAAACTCATAGCAAATATATACATAGGATATATTTTAACTATTTTATTCTGTTTTCTCCCTGAAACAGTAAAAAGCCGGAATCGCTTCCGGCTGGCTTCTTTCTTCCCGTGGTGAATACCCATGCCACGCCAACGCCGACGGGTTAGTGCAATGGTAAGGCATCAAGGTAATCATCACGGATATACTGATGCAATAAGAAATACTCTGGATAAAATAAATTTAAATCAATCAACTGATGCCATATCGAAACAAGTAGCTCACATCCAAAATATAGCTAAAAAAGATATGGAGAATGGCAATATTATTAAACCCAAAGATAGGTATAACACTAATATTCAGGGGAAAGACGTAAATTAAAAAGTAAGACAAAGCATCTTTGATCTCTGGAGTAAAATTTTAGGATAATTCAATATGAGTGAGATAATAAATTTTTATATGGAACCTGTTGAATTCTTTAAAAGTTCGGATTTTTTATCCTCTATTGAAGAATTTAATAAATATGAAATTATTGATAATAAAGATAGGACATTAAAGCTTCTTTTCGATCAAGACATACCAGGTAACTATATTGTTTGGAATGATTTTTCTCTGATCGGGTATCTGAGTTTTATCTTCATGAGGATTATAAAAAAGCAGAAAATGATATCCTTGACAGAATAAAAATGTCTACCCAGGATCAAGTTAAAGAAAATATGAGAAAAATAAAATTATATCTTATAAGAAAGAAACAAGGGTTAGTTGATAACATAGAATACGATAATTTTCTAAATGAAGTAAATAACGAATGTAATGACAGGTTAAATATGAAAAGCATTTATTGATATTTATTTTCTTTTAATCAAAACACTAAATTAGAAGCCATATTTTCTATATTCAAAAAAGGAATTATGTCGTGCGGTATAAAAAAAGATAAAAAGACATGAGTTATTTTCAATCCTATTCTTTTGAAGAATAGAAAATAAATAGAGAGAGAACAGAGTCTGACACTGGCCCCTTACTGGCTTGACGGGCACGCCATCGCGGCACAGGCCGCCGGCAAACTGGGTTACCACGCCGTGGTTGACGCTATCCGCGATGAACTCCGGGCCTTTCTTGACCGTCTGCCAGTCCTGCAAAACCTGTCTTTCTCCGACCGGAGCCCGTTTATCTCAGACGCCACGCTGAACTGCCTGAGTGAGCCGATTTTTAGCTAATTCTGCCTTTTTATGAGGTTTTCTACCGAATTTGACACTTTCTGTTCATTGCTGCTATCGATACCAATCCATATTT
The DNA here is from genome assembly GCF_038085095.1 of Photorhabdus sp. P32. Taxonomy (NCBI): domain Bacteria; kingdom Pseudomonadati; phylum Pseudomonadota; class Gammaproteobacteria; order Enterobacterales; family Morganellaceae; genus Photorhabdus; species Photorhabdus sp. P32. The sequence continues at coordinate 5,989 of NZ_JAZGJN010000177.1, forward strand.
CCTGTGAGATTTGACAGTATTTAACTTGTCAACTAACGTTATTATTAACATATGAAATCATCGGAATAATGTAGGAAGGTAGGTAAGTAGCAAATGTAACTTTTAAAAATTAATAGGAGAAAATCATGCCGACTAAAGGATCGTTGTATAACCTTGAGAATGTAAATCGTCAGATCATTACGCCACAAAACCTGCTTGAGCTGGGGATTGATGAGTCTATTCTCAACACTCCGGCACTTGTGGTTACTGATTCATCTGGCAAAAAGCAAAAACCTATTGGAATTTCAATTAATGGTGCAACATTTGGAGATTTTCCAGATGGCACAGCTGAAAGTCGTGGATGGTATTCTTATATGAATATCGGAGCGCCAATGATTGAAGAGAGAAAAAATATTACACAACCACCGCCTGATACCCTATCCTCACGGACCTATGTAAATCGTGATTCTAGGGAGCGTTTCTTTGCCGATAATGTAAATTTTGAGATTTCAAATACAATAACATGGAACATTCAAGGCACAGCTCAATTGACCTTCGGTGTACGAGGCATGGCTTCTCTTACAAAAACCGTAGAAACAAAATACAATGCTCGAGCGAGTTACGATCAAGGCAGTGTGGATGTTACTTATACGGATACCGCAGCCGCTCATGGCGAAGGTGAGGTATACGCTAATCTTATGCTTGCTATTCAAGGTTCAGTCGGTGGTTCTCTGACGACCTCATGGAAATCCACTTCTGGAACCAATGGTAGCATCTCTGCGAAATCGCGCATACGAACTCTTGTTACACAACGTCGCGTCATTAAACGGTATAACTATACGATTCCTGTCACCTTTGCTGGGTTCATCGCTGTTCGATACGCCTCCCCCGTTCCAATCAAGTCCCCGCCCCAAACCGCCCCGCCTAATAGTGCTGAGATTGTGGCCCAGGATATCAACGTGCTTAATCTGGTTGGTGGCAAACCATATCGTGTAACGGGATTGGCAGAAACGGTATCTGCTCTAGAAGTTGATCATATAATCTTCGAGACCGAGTCTATGGAGTATTCAGAGCAAGAACTCTACCGGAAACCTTAAAGTTATATTTCACAGGAGATAATTATTATGTCATTCGATAGCATCTTTTCATTTGGCAAAGATAATGCGGAAACCGCTCAAAACCTCAGTAAATTATTGGAGAATAGAATTCCAGGCTCTCCTGCCGATCCTAACGCAAAGATTATTAAAGAAACATCTCCAGAAGCCCTGGCTGTTATGGGGTTTCTCAACGGGTTTATGGGCGCTGTTCAGAAAACATCACAGACTCATAGTGAATCTTTTAATGATCCAAAGACAACTGGCAACATGGCATCTTCTTCAATGAAAGAAGGCAGTAAGACTGTTGATGCTGATCCTGACATCAAGAAAGCTAGCGATAGCACTAAGGCAAAGGGTGACAAAAATACTTAGGGAAAATGCTGCGTCAAGTGCCTCAACGTCGCCGATATTGTGCCAACGACCATTACCGGCGATATATACAGCATTAACAAGGCTAGCTTCGCTATACTCCACGGGGTTCGGATTAAGTTTCGAACCCCGTTTACCTTGTTGAGTGCACGGCTAACTGAAAATATAATCACAATAGTTTATCTGCCAATATTAACTATTTTCAGCAAAGTTTTCTCAACGCTGAGATCAATTTTTGAATACCCAATTCAACTTTGCTACGGGGGCACCCCGCATTAAAACGAAGAAACCCCTTACCTGCTTCACCATAAATTTTACCCGGCATAATGGCAACTTTCTCTTCATGGATAAGTATCTGCTGCAATTTATCATCATCAATATTCAGATTACGCAGGTCTATCCAAGCCAAATAAGTTGCCTGGGGTGGTTGCCAGTTCAATTGTGGAAATGCAGCATTCAGTTCTTGTGCCACATAATTCAAGTTATCACTCAGGTAATCGCTCAGTTCATCAAGCCAGATATGTCCTTCCCGGTAAGCTGCAATATAGGCTGATACCGCTAAAATAGCAGGAGAAGATAATCCATCACACTGCGTTAGTTGATGAGAATATGCCTCACGGCTATGATTATCATTAATAAAACCATAAGCGCCGGTAAGCGCAGGAATATTAAATGACTTGGATGCTGAGGTCATTAATGCCCAATGTGTCGTGGCAACTTTACTCCAGGGAGTATGTTTTGTTTCCCCCAAGGTTATATCCATATGAATTTCATCACTGATAACGTTAACATTATAACGCTCACACAGTGCAGATATCGTTTTAAGTTCAGAATAACTCCAGACTTTGCCCGTTGGATTGTGTGGGTTGCACAGTAATAATATTTTGGTTTCTGGTTGCGCTAGCAAAGCTTCAAGTTGGTTCATATCACACACCCAATTATTACCTTGTTTCTCAAGTGGGCAAGGAAGCAATCGCCGCTTATTCTCCTAAATAATTTTATAAAAACCATCATAAGCAGGAGTATGAACAACGATATTTTCACCAGGTTTAGACCAAATACGGATTAATTGCGACGCCATGTAAATCACAGAAGGGCCATAAACCACCCAATTTGTATTAATTTCACAATTAAAACGTTGTTGGTACCAATGACGAATAACACCAAGAAATTCTTCATTCTGCCAACGACTATAACCAAATACACCATGATTCAGACGTTTCTGTAACGCCTGAATCACACAGGGAGCGGTAGCGAAATCCATATCAGAGATAGTAAAAGGGAGAAGATCATCAGCCCCAAAACGATCTCCAACATAGTCCCATTGGGTACACCAAGTACCACAGCGGTTAACCAAGGTGTCAAAGTCAAACATTGTTTTCTTCCTTAAATTAATGCATCAAGTTCATCTTTTACTGATTGTACTTGCGGCCCGATAACGACTTGTAAGTTATGTTGATTGAGATGAATAATCCCCAAATTCCCATAGGGTAATTTTCTGTTTCTTCTGAGTGAGCATAATGACTCCTGCGGATATTATTAGGCATTATTTAATAAATAGCACTACGGATTATCTGGTGAAATGGTTCACTATTGATAAATATTTTAGAGGAGGATTACTGGTTTGGTAGGAACACTAAAAGCCATTCAAACAGTCATTACCATCCTTTGAATCACTCATATATTAAGCAAAGAATATACCTTTCATCTTTCAAGCTGCTGCTTTGTTGGCTGCTTTCACTCACCCCAGTCACATCGTTATCTATGCTCCTGGGGATTCGTTCACTTGCCGCCGCGCTGCAACTCGAAATCTATTAGGTATAGGCAGAACGTAATATAACTATTCTGCCAAAATAGAGACGCATTTATTGAATGCTGCTTTTATATTTTGAATAGATATCATTGTCATCTTGTCAGGAAAATCTCTCCAACCTTCTATTTACAACAGTACCAATAAAGATACGAAGGTAAAAAATCAGTTTTTTCTCAAATTATCGTAATAATCCATTTGAGCAATAGTATTAATCATTCAGTTAATTTATAAGGTAAAAGATATAATCATCTGATAATTGCAAATTGATATTAGTTATATATAGCCAAGTAATGCAGCTTTAGCTATTGCCTGAAATTTATTCTTACAATCCAGTTTTTTGACGATATTCATTAGGTGAAAATCAACTGTACTTTTAGTGACACAAATGGTTGATGCAATTTCACTTGATGTCATCCCATCTGCGGTATACCTTAATACCTCTAATTCTCTATGTGAAAATGAAGTATTATCGATATAGAACGATTGTAAATACTTTGTGTGTGATGTTAAGTATCTTATTATCCTAATGTATACTCCTAAAATTTCTCCACTACATTTATACATTGTCTCGTTATCAATAGGTCCATCTTTTCCCGCAACAGAAAATATTCCATAAGTTCCTGAAAATGCAGGAAGGCCAAACGTGATCCCAGAATGAAACCCATATTTCTGATTCACATACCAAAGCTCTTGCCCATTAGATTTGGAAAAAAAATCTAAGTCCCATATTTTTGAAAAAGAAGGCGGCACAGGTCGGAAATTTAGAACGGGATCAATCATCCAATACTTTTTTTCTATATAAAGAGCTCTCCAAGATTCATGATAATTATTAAAAAAATACACTTCTCGGTTAGATATAGGAAAGCGCGCTTTTAATAAAAGGGAGAACAAACTAAATCCCGAAATTTTGTTAATAAGTTCACAAATTTCAGCCACAAAATGTGCATCTACGTCTAATTTATGAAAATTATAGGGTAAGGTATATGGTCGATAAATATTCATTCAATGTCCTCTTGAAAATTAAGAATATTGATAGTGAATCCTAATATTTATTATAGTAGCAAAATTTACACTTAATAAAGAAAATAATTATTTACTGTTATACATAAGCAAGATCCGATAAGCCACAATGTATTATTCGTAAACAAGAGAAATTATATCAATAGAATTGAAATCTTAATAATCAGGGGAAATAATATATATAAAAATATATTATAGCCACATGAAGAACATTAAACTATTTTCAAGTCGATATAAGTGATTGTTTAATATTTTAATCTAAAGATTTATGTTTTATTTTTTACAACAATAAATTAGCTAAAATATTGAGCGATATGAAGT
>NZ_JAZGJN010000178.1:0-11169 GCF_038085095.1 Photorhabdus sp. P32
ATATAATTACACGTAATGCAAAAATGTAAGAAACAATTTAACCCAACATAATAAAAATATAATTTTCACTCCCCAAAAATACCTTTAATATAAAAATAGAAAGATAAATTTTTATATTATCAACAAATAAATTATTAAAATTTTTTTATTCTTATATACACCTCCATTATTACCCCCTAACAATATCACCCGGAGTAAATATTTGTAACACATTGTTACTTATTTTAACTTAACATTTAGAACCATATCGAATATCCTGCACCGCACCAATAACAATAGATATATTATAAGATTAGATTAAGCCTGACAGATACGACTTAATTTTAACTCACAGAGGAAAGAGACCATTTCGGTAACAGGTTACCTTTTTATGAAAATGATACTTATTCTTATAACGGCAATATTAATATCAATTAGTTTATTACTCGCCGCGGTGTTCTTACGATTAGCAGTACTATAATTAACAGTACTATATAAAACTAAGTTAAATCACTTTCGATATTATACTAGCTGGTTTACAAATCGCTTTTCTGTTGAGAAAGCGACTTACAGGCACACAATTAACTAAAAAGTCATGATTATATCTGATGAATAACTCAACCCAGATAGGTAATATTTTGTACACAAATAGCACATAACCATATATAAATTAATAAAAAACCACAGAACAAACCAGCAAAATAATAACTTTTATTACAGAAAATATATTTATGAATCGCTAATAACTCTGGCTATGGTGGATTTATTTTGCTAACATCAGCTTGTTTTTTATTCAGAACAAACGAGGAAAAGCAATGCCCTCTCAAACGATGAGGACAACTGCCATCTTCGCTTTCTTTATCTCACTATTGTTTTCCGCTTTTAGTCACGCCTCAACCAGCACCGCTAAAAGCATAGAGTATTCTCACAATGACATGCAAAGCAGTTTGCCGGATTTGCGAAAATACCCTTCGGGCACCCTACGTAAGAAAGCGTTTTTAAATGTTGTTGTCCCTGTGATTGATAAACACAATCAACAAATTATGCAGGAACGGAAATGGCTATTGGAACACCAACATGCCAAGCATTGGTCCATACAGGATACCAAGCGCCTGCGCCAAATTTGCAAAAACTACAACGTGAGCTGTAGCAGCTCGCCTAAAAAAGTTAACTGGAACAAGCTACTAAATCGTGTTGATATCATCCCGACCCATTTTGTCGCCACTCAGGCCGCAACAGAATCTGGCTGGGGAACATCTAAACTTGCACAACAGAATAACAACTTGTTCGGTATGCGTTGCGGTAACAACTGTAAGAAAACCCAAGGTAAAATAAAGGGTTATTTCTCTTACCCAACCATCAATGATTCTGTCGAAGCCTATATGAAAAATATGAATACTCATAACGCTTATGAATCATTACGTGTTTCACGCGCCAAGCAGAGAAACCTTCAAGAATCACTAAATACCAGCAAATTGATTGATAATCTTGAAGGGTATTCACAATTGGGTTCAACTTACAACAACTACCTGCACAAAGTATTTAACAGCAATAAAGGGCTTATTACTCAGGCGCAAAAGTTAGCTAAAAACGACCATGACTAAGGGCTTAAGTAAACCATTATCATGAATATTTTGTGCTAAATACCAATATCATCCGTTACCATAGCCAACAATGGGACGGATGATTTCCTTATGTCCATCAGTTTGTTCTTTTCATTGATAGAATGTTTAGATTAGATACTATAATATCAATCAATATTAACCTATATCGAGACAAAATGATTGGCCAGAGTTTAATATGAATTTCTTTTCTTTTGAGTTTCTTGGTTCCTTTGTTGCCTTCTTTCTCTTGTATTGGATGCTACAAAAAAATGTGAAAACACAAAACTATTTGCTAATAATTGCAAGTTATCTGTTTGTCTTTTCCTTTAATCCACTTTTCGCCGGCATCCTATTTGGCTATACGCTATTTATTTATCTTTTAACAAACATAGCCAGTAAATTTCTATCCAATCGCATCACGTTTACGATCCTGACGATAGGTATTCTGGGGTGCTTCACTCTATTCAAATATTATTCCTTCTTTCAGGAAAGCCTCCAACAAGCATTTGCCGAATTTGGCTTATCCATAGATTTACCTGTACTGACCCTACTCGTCCCTTTGGGTTTATCTTTCTATGTATTTCATTCCGTCAGCTATGTCGTCGCTGTCGCAAAAAAAGAAATGCCCAAAGCATCATTTCCTAATGTCGCTTTATATCTATGCTTTTTTCCAAGTATTGTTGCCGGGCCAATCAACCGAGCTAAAGATTTCCTGCCTCAAATCGAGATTTCATCAAGAGTAATCCTTGAACCATCAAAAGCCATATTACTCATTGCACTAGCGATAACCAAGCTATTCTTATTCAGCTCTTACTTATCCGAAAATTATGTCAATCCGGTTTTTGATGATCCTGCCAGCTACAATGCGGGGCAAATTCTGGTTGGTATCTATGCCTATGCCTGGCATATCTATTTTAATTTCTCTGGTTATACCAACCTTGTTACCGGATTAGCGCTACTCCTTGGTTTCAGGGTACCTAAAAACTTCAATGCCCCTTATCTGGCTGAAAATTTACAAGCCTTCTGGCGCCGTTGGCATATCAGTTTATCCGAATTTATCCGTGATTATGTCTATATTCCTTTTGGCGGCAATAAAAAAGGATTTGTACGTAAAAATCTTAATTTATTTGTTGCTATGGTAATCTCTGGGTTATGGCATGGAGCCGGAATTAACTTCATGATCTGGGGAGCTATTCATGGACTGGGATTAATAATCCTCAATATTAAATATCAGTTATTTTCCTCAATTGACAAAAAAAATCAAAATATCCCCCAAAATCCAGTCATCCTATTTTTATCCAGAATTATCACTTTCCACTTTGTCTGTCTGGCATGGGTTTTCTTTCGTTGTCCTACTCTAGATGATGCACTAACACTATTAAATCAATTGATATCATCAGATTTATTTCACTCGATAATAGCCAACCGTGGGTTGTTACTGATGTTCTGGGGACTTTTTATTATTTATCCGTGGTTGATTAATCTAAAAATAGTGATTAAAAAAATCCATTCTCAGATTTCATGGATATACTACCCAATACCATTAGCGATTATTCTGACTTTGGTATTTATGCTTTCACCACAAGGAATACCAGGATTCATTTATGCCAATTTCTGAATTCAAATCTAACTTAAAAACAGCCGGACAAGTCACTTTTATCGTAATATTAACTAGCCTACTGTTAATCTGGCTAAATCATCGTTCACTGGATAGATTCTGGCAACAGGAATATCACCAACAAAGTTTTTGGGCAACTTTACAAGGTTATCCGCTCTGGGATTTCGGTGATAACCTGGAACAAGGCGCGCTCGCTGCCGGGGAAGCTTTTATGTCACATATTATCAGCAATAACCATCCGCAAACTCTTCAAGAAACTAATATCACACTACCCGCGGATTTTCAGATCGGACTAAGGCTTCTGAGCGGTTATCCCTCTTCTGTTACAAATCTGCCTGCAACTTTCCCTGAATTATTACAGCAATCTCCCCATTCGAATCCCGTCAATTCATCAATTCCCCATAATTCAAGGAATAATATTTCCCCCAGTATGGTTATCGCTAAAACCAACGTGACACTGACAGCCAAAGATAAAGTGCTGTTTGCTGGAGATTCTATGATGCAGGGTATTGCTCCCCATCTGAAACGTCGGCTCTATCAAGATTACAGTATTTCAAGTATTAATCTCAGCAAACAAAGTACTGGGCTTGCTTATCCCAGTTTTTTTAACTGGCCGGAAACTATCAATAAAACACTGGAAGCCAACCATGATATCAAGCTAATCGTTATTTTTTTAGGGCCAAATGATCCCTGGAATATGCCGCCAAAACATGGAAACATCTACTTGAAATTCGCCACTCCCGATTGGGAAAGCCTCTATCGCCAACGTATCGACGCGATCCTCACTGAAGCACGTAACCACGGTGCTGATATTATCTGGATTGGCCCTCCCAACATGCGGCAAAAAAAACTTTCCGCCAACATGGAATATCTGAGTTCCTTGTATCAATCGGAAGTAATGAAAGCTGGAGAAATTTACGTTTCGGTTAATGATATTTTTAAATATCATGCAAATGACTATTCCGATTATATTGGCGACAATAGTAACAAAATTAAACTCAGAAGCGGTGATGGTATACACTTTAGCTTGAAAGGCCAGCAAACTATCTCAGACAACATATTTTCATTGATTAAATTTATTCAGGAACCTGCCAAACAAAATGGAACCAAACAAAATGGAAATAGTTAAACAACTCCGTCGGCAATACCAATCTGTCGGCATTGGCTTGGTCATCATACTCTCTTTAAGTTTGATATCGTGCCATAAACAAACACCAGAGCCATTGCCAATACAACAGCCTGCAAAAAACCACCAGCTAATAGACTTTGGTGAACCGAATTTAGCCCTACTGGCAAATAAACTGCATAACAGTGGTCATAATCAACTGCATTTTGTTCAGATAGGAGATTCTCATACCGCCGCAGACCTTTTCACCGGCAAGCTTCGCTCTTTATTGCAACAACGTTTTGGCGATGCAGGGATTGGTTTTGTTAGCCCAATTAATGTGCCTGGTCAACGTAACGCAATAATCAGTATGACCGGAGATAAACGGCAATGGAAACTCACGACCAGCCGCAAAGATAATCGTCCTGATTTTCCTCTCGGCGGTGTAATTGCAGAACCCGATAGCCAAATAAGTCAATTAATTCTAAGACTGTTTACACCATCTCATAATCGCTATCAACTCAAGACATTATACCAAGCATCGGGTGATGCTCAGATTCTGGTTCAATCTGCAACCAAACGAATACTGAAATTACCGGCAACCCACGGTCACTGGCAATTTTCTACTGAAGAATCAGTTACATTCCCAGTTAATATTATGGCGATACAAAATAATCAATTAAAATTAGGTGGTTGGTTTATCAAACGTAAACAACCAGGTATTATGTTATCTGCCTTGGGTATTAATGGTGCAACCATTAATATGATGGATAAGTGGCAGCCAGAATGGATTGATACATTAGTTCAAATGCATCCTGATATGGTGATCCTCGCTTATGGCACAAATGAGGCATTTAATCATTCGCTGAATTTATCAAGCTATCGCCAGCAACTGGAAACCAAGATAAAGCAGATTCGTAATCAGTTACCACAAGCAGTTATCCTTATTATTGGGCCCGGTGATTCTTTGAAAAACAACCAAATTACAAGTTGTACAGCACAACAACCAACAATGTTGGATAATATTATCCATATTCAGCAAAAAGTCGCTCAAGATCAGCACACGCTATTCTGGAATTGGCGTGAATATATGGGGGGCAAATGCTCAATTAAGAGCTGGGCGCGACAAGATCTTGCTCGTCCTGATTATGTTCACCTTTCAGCCGCAGGTTATGAACGCAGCGCTAAAGCTTTATATCAACAATTAATAAATATTCTCGATCAATAAGCAACAAGAAAGCTTGGTTGGGAATAGTACTAAATACTTATTTTGTTTTTAGTGCATGAAAATTAAACTTACAATCTTAGATTTACAATATGTATAAACTCACAAAAAACCCATTTAATAAAGACAAATCATCTTTTTTGTTGTATTTAATACGTTGAAAAATAAGTTTATACCATGTGTAAAACATAGCGTTAAAAAGAGTATTTAAAATATGATTTTTCCAAAAAAGTATCCTCTCAGCTCTATAAAAAGGCTCATCTCCGGCTGGAAAGAATGCAGTTTCGAACGTTACCAACAAGCGTATTCTCTTTATGGTGGTGGAATATCTACTCATCCAGATATTGTACGCTTTTTAAATGAAAAATTTGGCAATAGCTTTATCTTTTACGTCAAAGAAAATCCACAAATAGAAAACGTTATCGAAGGGGCATACTTTACATGTAAAGATCATCATCTGGCAGCAAGTCATCAAAAGGACTACCACTTTTTCACCTATGATGAAATTATCTTTCCTATCGCTAAACACCTAAAAACCATCATCCCAGGGAAATCTAAAACCATATCGCTCCTGCACAAAGAAAACTTTATCAACGTTTTTTATGGTCGATTAAACAAGCGAACAGTCTGTCTTGCCAAAGAAAATTTTTCCTATAAAACAAAAAGAAATCGAAGTAATGAAATTAACAAATTTAAGCGCTCTGGTGGGGAAATACATCAAATTAACGATTTTACCTGCCAAGAGTTCATCGATATTTACACTACACTGTACGAAAAACGCTGGACATATAAAACGCATAATGAAGAAGAGAAAGAAAAATTAACTGAATTATATACCGAACTCAAACAACATCTGTACGGAAATGTATTAACTATCAATGGTGCTCCAGCAGCCTACGATTTAGTGATAAAAGCAGACAGTCCCCAATGGATTTCATTTGATGCAGTAGACGGCGGACTCGACCCTGAATATTCCAATCTCAGTGTTGGCAGTATTCTAATGTGGTTAAATATTCAGAATGCTTCAGATCTCTGCCAGCAGCAGCAAAAAATTATGCGTTATTCTATTGGTAGGCCTTCTCTCGCCTATAAAGATCGCTGGTGCAATCGCCATCCATTGGCGAGAACGCTATTTTAGCTTTATTAATCATCTGCATAGTTGGCTTATTGTCCGCCTTCTACAGAAGGCGGCATCATTTAACGCCGAGAAAAACACTTTAAATTTTAGTTATTAAGATGGCAGAAGAATTACATCACAGCAAAGAAAATCATCCCCACAACGGCGCCTGTTGTTCCAAGAATAGTTTCCATAATCGACCAAGTTTTCAGTGTCTGAGATTCTGTTGCACCAGTAAATTTACCAAATAACCAAAAACCTGAGTCATTGACATGGCTCAATACCAAAGAACCACCTGCAATACAGATTGAAAGGGCCGCAAGCTGGGCGCCAGAATATCCCAAAAGATCAACAACTGGCAAAATCAGACCAACAGTTGTCAAACAAGCAACGGTTGCAGAGCCTTGAATAATACGTACTGTACCTGCAAGGATGAAACACGCTAATGCAATAGGCAACCCTGCCCCAATCAACGCATTTCCCAAAGCAGGACCAACACCAGAATCCACTAATACTTGTTTGAATACGCCGCCAGCCCCCGTCACCAATAAAATAATGCCAGCCGGTTGAATAGCCGAAGAACAAATATCCATCACCTTTTCTTTACTCATCCCACGGCGAATCGCCAAACCATAAATAGCAATCAAACAAGCAACCAAAATCGCAGAAAATGGATGACCGATAAATTCAAGCCACTGATATAATTCAGAACCTTGTTCAACAAAATTCTCACCAATAGCCTTTAATCCAACCAAAGCCAAAGGGAATAGAACCAGTGACAAACTCAAACCAAAAGATGGCATCTTACCTTGACCAAGGCTTGGCTCATGTATATCGGTGGGTAAATCCAAAGTAACATACTTACTGATAAAACTACCAAAGATTGGACCCGCCAGTAACATCCCAGGAATCGCTGCACTGATACCGATCAAGATCATCCAGCCAAAGTCAGCATTCATCTGTGAAGCCAACAACATCGGTGCTGGACCAGGTAACAAAAACGCTGCGGCGGCTGCAACACCAGCAAATAGAGGAATAACCAGCTTCACTACATTACCGCCAGTACGACGCGCTACTGCAAACGCCACGCCAATCAATAAAACAATCGCTACATCAAAGAACAACGGCAAAGCACAAACCAGGCCAGCGATCCCCAATGAATAATGAGCATTCTTTTCACCAAAACTATTTAGTAATTTAACCGCAATCTGATCCAGTGCGCCTGTTTCATGCAAAACTTTACCAAACATCGCCCCCAGTGCGACAACAATAGCCAGAAAACCTAATGTTCCTCCCATTCCTTCTTGCATTGTTTCAGCAATTTTATCCAGCGGCATACCAGAAAAAACACCCGCTCCCATAGAAACCAGTATTAACGCGACAAAAGCGTGTATTCTGACTTTCATCACCAGAAACAATAGTAAGAGAACAGAACCCACCGCAGTCAGCACTAAGGTTAAAGTACTCATTATTTTTCCCCTGAAATGACACTATTAATTATTCTTATCGAGTGATTTATCACTTCATCAAGAGATGATCTAATGTCAACTAGATAAACATCCTGTTCATCACTCCCCGGCTCTTCTAATGCCTCAAACTGAGATACCAACATTTGAGGTTTAAAAAAATGATCTTTACGTGCCTTCAATCGACTTTCAATTAAATCAAAGTCGCCTTTCATATAAAGAAATGATAGATTCTTATTATTATCACGCAGTATATCCCGGTAATGCTTTTTTAAAGCAGAACAAACAATCAGGGAAACCGGGTTTGTGCGTTGCATAGCAAAAATTGCATGGTTCAGTGATTTCAACCAAGGCTCACGATCTTCATCATTCAGTGCGTAGCCTTTAGCCATCTTATTAATGTTAGATCTTGGGTGTAAAAAATCACCATCTAAAAAAGCAGAATCCAATTTATAGGCCGCAGCACTGGCAACAGCAGATTTACCACTACCGGATACCCCCATAAGCACAAAAACATGATTCGAATGCTGGGTATCGCTCATATAAACTCCTTAACGTAGATATTTTATCTACAAAATGTTACCGGTAACTGTTATCGGTAACATTATCAGAAGTAGAGATGAAATTAGCAACAACACGGAATATTCAAGAAATATAAATGTGATATTTATCACAAATGAACTCAAAAAAATGCAAATCCAACAGACCGATTAGATACTCTCTCCCAAAGATAACTGAAAACCGATATCAATCATTTTTTGCGGTAAATGTTCGCCCCTCAGCCGAGCCATTAATAATTCAGCAGCCCTCCGCCCCATTAAGTCACGAGACGTCAATACACTGGCAAGTTTTGGTGTCATCGCCTGACCAACATCATGGCCATGAAAGCCAGCTATTGCAATATCATGTGGTACAGCTATCCCTTGACGTTGGCACTCAAAAATTGCTCCGATAGCCAAGTCATCGTTAGTGCAGAATAGACCATCAACATCAGGATATTTTGCCCGGGCTTCATTCAGTAACTGCCCTCCTAATGTGTAAGAAGAGCTATCTGGCGTCATGACCTTACCCATTGGTAACCCCGCACCTTTCATTGCAGCTTCATAACCCTCCAGACGAATAATTGTCCTTTCATCTTGCCTTGCGCCAAGATAAATCACCCGCTGGCAACCACGTTCAATCATTGCCATTGTCATCTGCCGAGCCGCTTCAAAGTTGTCAATGCCGACTGCCGTATCAAAACAAGGAGAAATACAATCCATCAGCTCAACAACAGGGATACCAGCCGTTTCCAACATCTTCAAAGTTCGTGGAGTATGAGTTCGTTCTGAAAGAATCAAACCATCAATATTATAGGACAATAAAGAAATCAAACGCTCTTCTTCCTTTTCTGAGCGATAGCCATAGTGAGCTAACATAGTTTGATAACCATGATGATCCGTCACATATTCGATACCACGGATAACTTCCGCAAAAACCTGGTTAGTTAAAGAAGGCAATAAAATACCAATAGCATGACTAGTGGAATTTGAAAGAATATCCGGCACTTTATTTGGAATATAACCCAACTCATCTAAAGCATCCGCTATTTTCTTTCGCAATTGCTCAGAAACTTGCTCAGGATTACGCAAGAAACGACTTACTGTCATTTTAGTGACACCAACACGATCAGCAACATCTTGCAAAATAGGACGTTTTTTCTTCATATTTCAATGCAATATAGAATTAGTAAAGTTAGGATAATAAACGCAGTGTTATGACATATTTATACACTGTAAGGATACATTTTTTTAAACTTAGTCTGGTTGTGAAACTGTAACCCCAATTTATTCAATGTACCGTAAAATTTCATCCTTTAGAGCGGAAATATAAGACATGGTTTTTGTTAACCAAAAGGATTTATTACCAAATGATTGAGAAGCAATGCGCCACCACAATCAGCAAGAACCAAACCATAACAATGACTAAGATGCCAAACCTATCAAAATCAGAGGCACAGACATTAAGTCAGCTTAGGAGAAATGTCCAGACGAAATTAATCATTCGATACTAGCTCAAGGTCGATATGAATTACATTGTTAGCTTAAGTACAAGTCGGTATGCAATGCAATTAGGACAGAACTCTCGTTAACCTATACCAATTAAGAAAAAGCTACGTTATAAAGTGCTCAAAACCAATATTGAAAATAACCTGTTTATCAACGCGCAAATAGGACATAAAAAGATTTATCACTTCACCGATTCGTTCTGAAACTCTCCTCTCGACTAGATTTTAAAAATCTATTGGGAACATTGAAAAGTTGAACTCAGCTACGGGGAGATAAAACATAGGCAATAAAATCATGCGCATACACTTAATCATCAAAGTGTTGAAGGCATTCTAAAAGTGACGAACCAACCCCATTCCCTATAATTTGGTTCATTTAGCGATAATATTTACGGCACTAGCTCATGGTGTAAATTCTAGTCCCATTAAATGCACTACGGTTTATTGAAGCAAAGTTTTTTTACAATGTATGAGATAAAATCCCAAAGAAATCTCAACGATTCCGGGAAGAATAGCAACTTATATCATGTAAGAAGTATGGAAAAAACTTTGCCCAAGGCAAATTCTAATCAGAAGGAAACAACAATGTACCGTTAAATACAAAGCTGCCTGCAATTACGCAGGCAGCACGACAAATTTATATACTTTTTCAGTTGACGAACGACTTTCCTGCCGTTTGCCTTTCGGGCCGTCGCGACTCGCGACGTTCAACTCCGTTCCCGACGGAGTTGTCCTACTTACTGCTTTTTTGCCTTGTGCTGCTTTCAACGCCACACAATGCTAAATTAAAGCCTGGCAGTTCCCTACTCTCACATGGGGAGACCCCACACTACCATCGGCGCTACGGCGTTTCACTGCTGAGTTCGGCATGGGGTCAGGTGGGACCGCCGCGCTATCGCCGCCAGGCATATTCGGTTTTACTCCGGCCGTTGCGTCTCTTCCGCAACCACCGCATCAATCTCTGAACAAGCGAAAAATCTCTCTCTTCTGTCTTCCGACAGCCGTTTT
>NZ_JAZGJN010000179.1:0-11175 GCF_038085095.1 Photorhabdus sp. P32
TGAGTATATGGATTTTTTGATATTATTTTATTTAACAAAAATATAAATTATTTATTTTTTAATTAAAAGTAAACGATTAGAATTATATATACAATAATTACATGTTAATATTATTTATATTTTTGTGGATTATATCTATTATTTAATGGTAGTAATAGATAAATAGCTTTGAGATTATCTCTGTGAATAATTTTATTGGGAATGATTATAAATCGATGATATTCTAACGATATATATAGAGAAAAGTGATTTTATTATTATATTTAAATAATCTTAGTTTAATGGAGCCTTTGTAATAAGGCTCCATTAAATTTAGATAAAATATAGAAAAAGCATAATCAATTTATACGACATTAATATTTTCATTCAGGCAGAGGTATCTGTAAGAAATAAGCAACGATATCTTGAGATAGGTTACTATTAATAACCACAAGATCATCAACAGGTGGTTGAGTACCGTCATTAACTTCCACTAAATTCATGCCATATTGATTGGCATAGGCTTTAATATGTTGAAAAACAACTTGCTTATTGAGATCTAATTTTAAAATAGGTGCTGTAAAAGATAAATCTGGCGTGAGTTTGGTGTAACCCTTATCTTTCACAAGCAGAACAATCTTTTTAAATCTGTTAATTAATTTCTCATCTAATTTAATCAATGGCTCATAGATAGTCGGAATCTTTTCTAATCCATCCAGGTTCCAGATGAGGGAAATGACATCTTTTTGATTATGAACCCTTAAGAAATGGCTCTTATAGCTGGTTGCTGACGAGTGGTTAAAAACAGATTTAGTGTAAGAGGCAAAAATGTCATTACCGGTATTTGGGCTGGCAAAAGAGCAAACATGAATACGAATATTGTTGTTACCCTTATTAAGGTATAAGCGTTTTAAATATAACCCAAGGGTAGAAGCGAGAATACCACCCAAACTGTGCCCTGTGACAGTAATATTATGTGTGCCTTTTTCCGAAGCAATTTTATTAATTGCTTCAATGAGTGATTCTCCATGACCGGGAATATTGTTACTTTTTACTTGATTAACAATATAGTCTAATGCTATGTGTGTTCCATAAGAGATCTTAGCGTCTTTAAATTCTTCAGGAATGTTTTGATCCCAAAGTGACCAATTTACAGTTTCGTGTACAGCAAAGTTTTCAACCTGCCAGTTAACATCAGACCATGATCCACGGATAACGATGCGATAATCATGAGGAATTTTGCGATTTTTTACAATGAATAAAACGTGGTCGTCCTTATTATCTCTAGTGTTTTTTCCATTATCAACACGAAAAACAGCGGGTCCCCAAATAATAGAAAATCTATTGGCAGTGACTTTGCTCTTTTCCAATGATGCTTGAATGTTTTCCGCAACCATAGTCGGTTCTGGTTGTTCGGTTATGATACTTCCTGCACCGCTGATAAAGCTGAGCGCGAGATTTATTCTTTGATCTTTAAGAGAAATAGTCATTTTTACTCTCCATTTTTATGATATAAATATTGATATTGTGTTTTGGTAAAAACATTAATATTCAACTCTTTCAGTACTTAATGCATTAGAATGTTTTATTTTTCTTGCTTTGTCGTAAAGATTCTAAACCCATCGTGGTGTTTATCTCTTCACTGCTACTTCATGCTCACGATTTATTGATAAGAATGGCTTGCAATATTAGCTCCTATTGGAATAGTAGCTTAATCTTATTTTTAAATAAAAAACAGAATCGAATTTTAAGTTAATAATAATAATATTTAAATTTACAAATATATTTATTTCATTATTTTGTGTAACTCTGATTGACAAAAAGTAATATTAACTGATAAGTGTAAAATGAAATTAACAAACAGGATGGTGAAATGTAACGATATGGGTGTCATTTGATTGGCTGCTATCTGATGATCGAAAGATATATCTATACCCAATGGATTTCAAGATGCATCGCGACGGCAAAGGAACGAATCCCCGGGAGCATAGATAACTCTGTGACCGGGGTGAGTGAGTGCAGCCAACAAAGAGGCAACTTGAAAGATGACGGGTATATTTTGTATATATTGAATAATTAAAGGGCATAGAATAAATATGCCCTATGGCATTTAATTATTTTTCAAGCGGCAGAGCATCATCTGCTCCCCATTCAGCCCATGAACCGTCATATAAGTAAACATCTTGCTTGCCGATGATATCTAAACCCAGTACCAAAACGGCAGCGGTCATACCTGATCCACAACTGGCAATAACCGGTTTGTTTAAATCGACATCTTGTTTATGGAAAATATCTGTAATTTCACTTGCCGATTTAAAGTGACCATTTTCTACTAACATGTTCCACGGAACGTTTTTACTACCGGGAATATGGCCCATTCTTAATCCAGGGCGTGGTTCTGGTGCTTTAGCTTGAAAACGATCCGTTGCTCTGGCATCGACAATTTGGATTTGTGGATCATTTAGCGCATCCAGAATGTGTTCCAGGGATTTCACTTTGTCAGCATCTAAATCGGCATTAAAGATCTGAGGATTGCGTCGTACTTCACCGGATTCTGTTGGTAATCCTGCCTGTTGCCAGCCTTGTAAACCGCCATCAAGAATACGGACGTTATGGCTACCAAATATCTTAAATGTCCACCATGCGCGGGGGGCGGAGAACATATTGCCTTGGTCATAAATCACGACTAAATGATTTTCACTAATGCCCATTGCGCCAACAGCTTGGCTGAAAGTTTGCGGATCGGGCAGCATATGAGGCAATCCACTTTGGTGATTGGCAACTTTGTCTAAATCAAAAAATTGGGCGCCGGGGATGTGGGTATCCAGCCAAAGTTTATGGCAATCAATTTGTTGAGGTGGTGGTGGTGCGGTTGCATCAAGGATGACGATATTCTCATCATTAAGATGATCTTTTAACCATTGTGGAGTGACAAAGTATGCGTTATTCATGAGGTTCCTCACTAGACACGAAGATGAATTGGATACAAAGATAAAATGAGTGTCACGGCCCGTTATTGTTGTTGTATCGGTGCTGTGGTGGTCTCTTGCTGTTGACTAATTGGTGATTCTATCGGTGTGGTTGAGCGGGTATACATATTAAGACCCGCCAAGAATACGCCGCCAATTGAACCAAATGCAAAGATAGCGATGAAAATGATAGGGAACTTTTTCATTGTTGTTCTCAGGTGTTGTAGAAAATAGGAAGTATATAGCGTTCTGAATAGCTGGCAAGGTGTTCACCAATTTATACCCTTCATCTTTCAAGTTGCTGCTTTGTTGGCTGTTTTCACTCACCCCAGTCACATCGTTATCTATGTTCCTGGGGATTCGTTCACTTGCCGCCGCGCTGCAACTCGAAATCTATTAGGTATAACAAACGTAGTTGACCAATTGTCGCCTCGACATGAAGCTGATTTCATTTCTGCTCTGTGGGACAATAGCGCCCCGGTTGTATGGCAGAGAATTCAATGGCGCTTTCTAATTCAATAAAAAATCAGATAAGTCAGTGGTATAAAGCATTACCTCAACATATTAATGGTTTTATTTCTCGTGCTCCACAGCGACAGATGATTGCCGAAGTTGCAAAAACGCTTGCGGATCAGGAAGGGCGCCATTTGGTTATTGAGGCGCCAACCGGCATCGGTAAAACCCTTTCTTACCTGCTGCCTGGCATTGCTATCAGTAGAGCGGAAAGTAAGCCATTGGTTGTAAGTACGGCGAATGTCGCTTTACAAGATCAGATTTATAGTAAAGACCTGCCACTGTTGCGCAAAATTATTCCCGATCTGAAATTTACCGGTGCTTTTGGTCGTGGTCGTTATGTATGCCCACGCAATCTTGAAGCTATCTGTGCAACTGATAGTGAGCAGATCGATCTGATGTTTTTGGTTGAGGACAAAACAGAGCTTGCCAATAGCGAAGAGAGGGAATTGTGTCGTCGGTTGCGTAGTGATTACACAACCTTTGCCTGGGATGGGGTGCGTGATCACCATAAACTGGCTTTGTCCGATGCTTTGTGGGTGAAAGTGAGTACGGATAAAGCAAATTGTCTGGGACGTAACTGTCAGTATTATCACCGTTGCCCATTTTTTATTGCTCGCCGTGAGATCGAAAATGTAGATGTGGTGGTGGCTAACCATGCGTTAGTGATGGCGGCATTGGAGAGTGAATCGGTACTCCCTGATGCTAAAAATTTGCTATTGGTACTCGACGAAGGACACCATATACCGGATGTTGCCAGGGATTCTCTGGAAGTTGAGGGGGAAATCACCCTGTTTCAACTTAATGGTCAATTAGATACGTTTGTCCGTCATGTTGAGCAATATCTGGTGCAATTCCATCCGGCAAAGCCACCACGCTTAGCTAATGCCAGTCGCCTGAATGAACACAGTGAAAAACTACGGGAGTGCTTTAAAGAACTCGCTATTATTACTCAGGCATTTTTGCCTGAAAAAAATGAAGTAGATGAGTATCTGTTTGAGATGGGTAAGTTACCGGATAACTTGCTACTTTGCTGCCAGCAGCTATTTAAACTGACCGACGGTTTACGGGGGTTGGCAGAGGCGATACTGAATGATTTGACTGAGCGAACGGCTAAACAGGATATTGTCAGATTACATCGGTCTATTTTGCAGACCAGCCGCGCATTGGGATATTTTGAAAATATGGCTAAGTTGTGGCGTTTAACAGCGCTGGAACAGTCATCTGGGGCGCCGGTATCAAAATGGCTTAAGCGCCGTTATGAGAAAAATCAATCGCACCTCTACTTCCATTGCTCTGGCATCAGAGTCAGCGAACAACTTGATCAACTGCTTTGGCGTAGTATTCCTCATGTAGTCGTGACATCGGCAACGCTTCGTTCTCTGAATAGTTTTTCTCGTATTCAGGAGTTGACTGGGTTAACTGAAAAATCAGGCGACCGTTTTGTCACATTGTCATCACCTTTTGATCATATGCGGCAGGGCAAATTGGTTATTCCCAAAATGTCGTTGGAGCCGACACTGTATAATGAAGCCGCTCATTTGCAAGAGATGGCGTGTTATTTCAGGGCTCAATTGCTGAGGCAGCAACATAAAGGCATGTTGATTTTGTTCAGCAGCCAGAGGGCGATGGATATTTTTCTCTCTTATGTGACAGATTTACGCCTGATGTTACTGGTGCAGGGGGATCAACCACGTTATCGGTTAGTGGAAACACATTGTCAGCGTATCAATGAAGGGCAATGTAGCGTATTGGTTGGATTGCAATCTTTTGCGGAAGGGTTGGATTTAAAGGGGGATTATCTGTCCCAGGTTCACATTCAAAAAATCTCATTTCCGCCAGTGAATAATCCGGTCATTATTACGGAAAGCGAGTGGCTGAAATCACTTAAACGTTATCCTTTTGAAGTGCAGAGTTTACCAAGTGCTTCTTTTAGCCTTATTCAGCAAGTAGGAAGGCTTATCCGTAGTCATGAATGTTATGGTGATGTGGTGATTTATGACAGGCGCTTACTGAGCAAAAGGTATGGCCCAAGATTATTGCAGGCGCTGCCCGTTTTTCCTATTGAACAGCCGGAGGTTATTTCAGAGGCGGAAATTGGCAATATAAAAAAGATAACTGAAACTCACACCTAGCGGAAGCAAGGCGATAACTATGCTCATAATGTTTCCTCTCATCCGCTCTGTTTTTCGTGCACTGATAATACGAATAACCTCGGTACCATCTAGGATTTATAATTCCTATCAATCAAGGATTAAGTCGTTGCAGCAAGATGCGAAAATTGGAATCCTGTTGCTGCAACTACGCTACGCAGAGTTTTGAGTGTTGGATTGCCTTTCGGCGACAGTGTGCGATACAGCGTCTCACGAGAAACGCCTGCTTTGTCAGCAATTTGCGCCATTCCTCCACGCGCCTCTACTACGTGGCGTAATGCCATTAGGAACGCTTCCTGCCCGCCTTCTTCATCCATATCAACAAAAGCCTGATGCAGGTA
The DNA here is from genome assembly GCF_038085095.1 of Photorhabdus sp. P32. Taxonomy (NCBI): domain Bacteria; kingdom Pseudomonadati; phylum Pseudomonadota; class Gammaproteobacteria; order Enterobacterales; family Morganellaceae; genus Photorhabdus; species Photorhabdus sp. P32. The sequence goes on from NZ_JAZGJN010000179.1 coordinate 5,956, forward strand.
ATGCCGCACAAATTCAGGATCTTCGCGGAGAAGTTGCACCATAGCATCATCATGTAAACATGCTTTAGCCATAATCACCTCTTTAAGTAATCTTCCAGGCATTCAATAGCCTGCGCTATATCAGCATTTTGGGTGCGTTTATCACCCCCCAGTAAAAGCAAAATAATCTCATTACCAACCTGGCTGTAATAAACCCTGTAGCCTGGCCCTTGATCTATACGAAGCTCCCAGACGCCTGCTCTGCATGGTTTATGATCACCAAAATTTCCTGTAGCCATCCGGTTAACCCGCGACGAAATTTTTGCTTTCGCTATCGGATCACGAATCCCTTTCAAGAATTCCATGTACAGATCCCGTTTATCGGGAGTGAGGTAATGTTTAATCGTATTCATTTGGCGTACTGTAGCCTTAAAGCTACAATGCTGTCAATATAGCTGGGGAGTATTAATGATATCCCCATAATAAGTACCATAAGAATAGCCAGACATCTCTGTTGATGTGGCTGCAATTCTTTTTTTGATTTAAACGATAGTTATAAGTATAGAAATAAATCTACCCAAAATCGGGATTTATTTTCACTCTTAGTAAAAAATGCCACCCTTTTTATAGGGGCGGCTAATTTGGTAAATATAATTAATAAAAAAAGGCGATTTATCCTACTTTTTTCAGAAAACAGGTTTTCAATACTAATCCTCTGATTTTATCTGTGTTACATTCGACTTCATCTTCACGATGAGTAAGACGGATATTTTTAATCAAAGTGCCGCGTTTTAACGTTGCTGATGTGCCTTTTACTTTTAGATCCTTGATGACCTGTACAGAATCGCCATCATTAAGTACGGTGCCATTACTGTCTTTTACTTCGTTATCCATTTTATTATTTCCTCAAGTTATTTCTGAAAATAAGTGTGGATTATAGACAATTTGTGCTGATTTTTAAAGAATATGGTTATACCCGTTATCTTTCAAGTTGCCTCTTTGTTGGCTGCTTTCATTCACCCCAGTCACATAGTTCTCTATGCTCCTGGGGATTCGTTCACTTGCCGCCGTGCTGCAACTCGAAATCTATTAGGTATAAATTCGTCCGTGTGGAGGGAATTTTATGATGTTTTGCCGTGTTATAAGATTTTGGGTGATGAAAGGCTAATGTAAACAGGCTCCCGTTGTTAACAGGAGCCTGTAAGTCTTAGAGCTCTTAATATGACGGCTCTTTATATTTTACTGCTCAACGCTTGCTTCAATAAACCATAAGAATTTGTCGAGATCACGGGAGGCGGCGGTTAACATATCTGCGGTGTTTTCATCCTCAACTTCATCCATCGCTTTATGAATATCATTAGCGACAACAGCATAGCGGTCAGCTAATGCTTTTAGATGATCCTGCACGTCATGGATATTTGTTGGGTAGCTTTTCAGTACGGTGTGTCTATTAACTTCTTGTACGGTGCCGAGAGCTGTTCCACCCAGTTGTACGACTCTTTCGGCAAAAGTATCTGTATGTTCAGTAATCGTGGCGCGAAAGGTATCCAGCATTTCATGGATGGAAATGAAATTTCTGCCGCGCATGTTCCAATGTGCTTGTTTGGTAAGTAGCGAAAGATCAATAAATTGGATCACCATATGGTTCAGAATTTCAATTGTTTCCTGTTTAATATCATCATCGATATCATTACGCGTATAAAGTAGTGTGGATGTCCCTGATTTGACTAATTTAACTGTTTCCATAATAATTTTTCTCTTGGTGTTGAAGGTGTTAATAATAGGTTTTTTATTGATGAGATGAATGTAGCTCGATATCAGGTTTAAATCATATAGCTTATTCCTATTAAATCAATAGTTCATTTTTATAGGAAAATATTTACCATAAAATTTTTAGAATAATATTGAAAAATATAATAATTTATTGGGTGAACCTATGTACGGCATTTAATCATGAATGATAACTTTTTTATTTATAAAAAAACCGGAGAATGATTTTATTACTCCGGTTTTCTTTTTATCTCGATTAAATGAAATGATTAATCGACTGAGGTGATTTTAGGTTTTCCTTTTATCGTTGATGTAGAACCGATAGAGGCGAAAATAATACAGAACAGCGCTAGCCATTGAGTCATAGTTAAATGTTCATTCAGAAACACAATACCGGATAGCGCACCTAGTGCGGGTTCAAGGCTCATCAGAGTACCAAATGTTTGTGCAGGTAAACGAGTCAGAGCAATCATTTCCAGTGTATATGGGAATGCAGTAGACAGAATGGCAATTGCCAGCGCCAGAGGGAGAATAGACATATCGAATAATAGTTCTGGCCCTGTTTGTATCAAACCGACAGGGAAAAATATCATAGCAGCGATAAATGAACCAATAGACACAGTTGCTGCTCCATAGCCTGCGCCAGCGCGTTGGCCGAAAATAATATACAGTGCCCAACAAACACCTGCGCTAAGTGCGTAAATAATCCCTATAGGATCTAAACTATCAATATTATTATTGCCAATGGGTAACAGGAAAGCTAAGCCGGCGATAACCAATGCCACCCAAAGAAAATCTATTGGTCGGCGTGATGAGAACATCGCTACAGCCAGTGGGCCAGTGAATTCAAGGGCCACGGCAATGCCTAAAGGAATAGTTGTCAGCGCCATATAGAATGTATAGTTCATTGCACCAAGAGCAATACCATATGTAAGCAGCGGCATGATTGATTTTCGGCTAAAACGCAGGCGCCAGGGTTTAAAAATAATAAACAGAATGATAGTTCCAATACCTAGGCGCAGTGCGGTAACGCCCGGCGCGCCGATAACCGGAAATAGTGTCTTGGCAAGAGAGGCACCGCTCTGAATTGATGTCATGGCAAGCAGTAACAGTATTACAGGTATTAATGGAAAGGCACTCTTTTGGAGCTTGGAAGAAGACATCCGGGCAAAACCTCAATTAAAATTAAGTGATGTGACTGATAATTTTCGCAGTGAAACGTAGATAACTCAATAGGTTTAGAGAATATAATTTTAGCGAAATATTTTTCATTTATTAGACCATATTATATGGTTATAGTGAAATTAAATTTCATTATTGGAATATAATTCTGATGTGAATTTACATTGTATTTTAATATGTCGATAATTTAGGGATTATAGGTGATGAAGATATTTCCTACAATCTGGTTGATACTTGATTTCATATCATAATAATTAAATATAAGTTATGATTAATGCTAATATATTGAATATGAAAAAACCATTCTTATTTTGTTTTTCTTGGTATCAGCTTTATATATCCTATGTATTTCAAGGTGCATCGAGACGGCAAGGGCGAATCCCCGGGAGCATAGATAACTATGTGACTGGAGTGAGCGAGTGCAGCCAACAAAGAGGCAACTTGAAAGATAACGGGTATAAGTGAGTTGTATGATTGTGATACTAACGTATAATTCTAGTTTTCATGTGAAGATAAAGTGGCAGGAGATGAGATAATGAAAAATATTGCTGTTTATTGTGGTTCAAGTCTAGGTATATCTGAAATCTATAAAGAAAATGTCATTATCTTCGCAAAGGAATTGGTTAAACGTAATCTTACGCTCATTTATGGCGGCGCCAGTGTGGGTATTATGGGAACTGTTGCTAATACGGTTTTGGCAGAGGGCGGGAAAGTGATTGGTGTTATTCCAACATTATTGGAAGCACGGGAAATATCACATAAAAATCTGACTGAATTATACGTTGTTGAAACTATGCATCAGCGTAAAAACAAAATGATTGAATTAGCTGATGGTTTTGTTGCTTTACCTGGTGGCTTTGGTACGTTGGAAGAGTTTAGCGAGGTATTTACCTGGAGTCAGATTGGGTTACATACGAAACCTTGCGGTATTCTTAATATTAATAACTTTTATGATCCACTAATTGCTATGATTAATAGAATGGCTGATGAACAATTCTTGCATGAAAAATATCGTCATATGGCAATAATTGAGCAAGATCCTGCCATCTTACTCGATCGTTTTGATACTTATCGGGCACCGTCTGTAAAAACATATTAAAATCAATTTTATAGTGAAAAAGAAATATCATTGTAGTGTTATAAATAAGGTACTAGAAAATAGAGTTGGAACTGATAAGAGAATTAAAAATAGCGGCTAAAAATCACCATTTGAATCAGGTTGAGTTAATTGTATTAGCCAAAATGAAAATAAGATCCACTTTAATGAAAGAGAGGATGATACAGAAATGAAAAAAATAATCTGCATTCACCTTTGATTAAGGTAGGGAAGATATTAATTCTCGAAATAAATAAACCATTCCTGTTGCATAAATATTTATTTAAATATTTTACCACAGGAATGGTTGTTAATATTAATGGCTAAATATTAGCTTACAATCATATATTCTACTATTGGATTGTTACCGCCGTCTGCTGTATAGGATAAGTGTAAATCATCACCTAAATAATCGGTTGAGATTGAGTAGCTGCTGCTGCCAATCAAAGGATTGTTCCATGTAATATAGATACTATAAATTTCGCCTTTGTTATCTACAAATACATAGGTACAACGTCCTGAAACACCACCTAACAGGCTGTTTGAATCACTTCTCCAAATAGCTTTTCCAGGCGTGTTATCATTGCTTCTATTAATTACTTGAGGAGGAAGAGTGGTCCACTCACCTTGATCCAGACGGATAGAGTCCTGAATAAGCTTAAGTTTATATATTGATTTGTTAGTTACTTTTGCAATAACGCTGATTGGCGCTTTTAAGGAAATTGCTTCGATCTCTGACATAGTATTACCTCTTATTATTGATTTTAAAAATATAATTAATAGATTCCAAGATTTTAATTCAACCTGTTATGGTTAGATAAAATAACTTGGGATGAAACCAACTTTCTTAGCTATATTTGATAGCTTATTTTTACTTCTTATTAGAATTCCGTTTCTTCATGTTTCCTGAATTTCAGTCTTTTTATATCTCGGTTTTTTTATTTATCGTTACCACCATTTTATGATCGTCTTTAATAATTTTTATCCTTTTAAAAGATTAGAATTAAAAACAAACTATCTATTAAATGATGTAGATAAAACGCTTTATTTTGCCTCGATGTTTTTTAAGATACCTTTTCTCTCAGATAAAAGTCAATTTTTTTACTCTTTGTGTTTTATTATAAAATAACAACCGGTTAATTATATTTTTGTACCTAAAAACGTAGATATAAATGATAAAATATGTCTATGTT
>NZ_JAZGJN010000180.1:0-11870 GCF_038085095.1 Photorhabdus sp. P32
TAATATATTTATGTTACTTGTTTTAGTAATTAATAGATTAGCAGTGTTTTTCTGAATAAATATATTTACATTTGGCGTAATAATTTTTCCTATTTAGATGAGATATATGTTTTTGATTTCTATTTATCATTGTTAAGTATTTCTTAATTAATGTGAAATGGCTAATTTTATGTTATATAGTTACCATGCAAACAATAACATTATTATTAATTTAATATTGAAATAATTTCTTATTTATACATCTATATGTATTGATATTTTTACACTCATTATTGGGTGATTCATCTAATATTATATCCATTGTTATATTAAGGTTATGGTAAATATTTATTTAATAATTAAATAGTTAGCTGAATTAATTGCCATGCTATACAAATAGATACGATTATTTTATGATAATGATTATCATTTCATTTTTTATTAAAAGTACGTTAATATGCGCGCCAGTCTTCGGACGGTACTAAAACTATGTAATAAGCAATACTCTAACATTTAATTAGTTAACATAAGGAATATGCTATGAACAAAGTTAAAGTGTTAATTGCAGTATTAGGTACATGTGGATTAGTAACACAGGCAATGGCTGTACCTGGATTTGGGCAAACTCAAGAGTTTGATGCGAATAAACCTAGCATTAATGTAGGTGTGACTAAACAGGGTGGTTCTGGTCATGGAAGTCCTGGGGGGGAACCGGGAGTTGGGGTACATTCCATTGCTGGTGGTCAAATTGTTAGCTTTTCAGGGCTTACCCGTTATGCCGCAGCGGATGCAAATGGAATTCACAAAATTTCTATGCCGGGATCAGGTAGCCATAGTGGGATGGGGGTGTTCAATTTCAGTAAAGTGGCTAATGCTGATGTTTATTTTGGTGAATGGTCACAAAAAGGCACGGTAGATGATACTACTCATACCGCCTATTATTCCGGTAAAGATGTGACCACTAATTTGCCTACTGGTGGTATTGCAACTTATACGGTTAAAGGAATTAACCAATATAGTGGCAGCAATGCCCTACATGGAACATTTACTGCTGATTTCGGTCAGAAAAGGCTTACTGGTTCAATAGCAAATAGTGCATTGACCGTTGGTATTAATTCTAGGATTAGAACAGATGGTTCATTTGCGGGTAGGGCGACTGCTGGAAATGTTGTCGGGACAAACAGCGGCCATTTCTTTGGTGATAATGCAGCTAGTTTAGCAGGGACTGCTACGTTTGCTTCGGATCATAGCAAAGATACTGCTTTTGGCGGAACTAAGAATCCATAATATGAGTTTGTAATGATTGGATAAGACAAAGTTCATATTGGCTTTGTCTTATTTTTGTTTATTTTTGGCTCGACAATTAAGCAGTGATATTAACGATGCTAAATATCCCAATTGTTCGTTTTACTTTACTCATTAGCTGTTTGTTTATAAAGCCATCTTTGGTGCTGGCAGATGAAGATACCGGTAGAAGATTGTGGCATAACGTACAGCGAAATTTGCAGAATCAAGAAGAAGCGCTTGTCACAGATGAAACTGTAAATAAAAAGACGGATCATTTATCGATAGTACTTAATGGTCAAACGTTTAGTGTTGAAAATAATGTGAATGATATTGGTCAGGCGCTCTATTTAGCTATTAATCATCAACAAGTACAGGATGTTAAGCGCTTTTTGTTGATATACCAGAAGTTACCTAGACATGATACCCAATTGGTCCATTTTGCTCAGGGGAATTTGGCGCGTTTACAAGGTGACTTAGTAGCAGCAGAACAGCATTATCAGGCTATCTTGCAGCAACAACCTGATTTTATCCGTGCTAAATTAGAGTTAGCTAGGGTCTATTATGAGAATCAAAAAAATAGTGAAGCCAGTTTACTATTTAATGAAATTTCAGCGGCTAGTCGCGATAATGAAAATAAATTACCACCGGCAGTCATTAAGAATATAACTAATTATCAAGAGGCAATTAATTTGCGCAATGCTTGGCGTGGATCTTTTTCCGTGGGATATATCTTTAACGATAACACGAATATGTCGCCGGATAAGCCTCCTGTTTGCACATTCTATCGTGAAAATGGTGAGTGCGTAGTTGAACGTAATTTGCCTATGGCAAAGAAAGCAAATGGTATAAGTTATGATGCTACGTTGCGTAAGATATATCCGCTGAGTGGTCACCACGGTGTCTTTCTGCGTTCGATGACTTATGGGGAAAGTTATCGTCATCATAGTGAAGAGAATGAAAATACCACTTCTGCTTATTCGGGCTATAGCTATAAAGCGCAAAAAGATGATTTCCTATTGGGGCCAGTTGTTGAGTTTAATTATGTTGGTAATCATTCCCGTTATCGTACTACAGGAGTGAAAACCGAATGGATGCATATTCTATCTAAAAATCTGGCATTGAATTTGGAAGGTGAATATAAGCAGTTTCGTTATCATAAACTTTATAATCATAATGACGGTAATATGGCCTCTGTTTATGCTACCTTATCTTATTATTTAACTGATCAAACCATTACCTTTGCGGGGGGGGATTGGGTTAATAAAACCAGTGTTGAAAAAGCGGATGATTATCAGCAAAAAGGTGTGCGAGCAGGCATTTCCACTCAATTGTATCCGGGAATTAATGCAGTGGTATTTACTGCATTGCGCCAGCGGCAATTTGGTGATTACAGTGTACCTCTAAATGCACGTCGTAAAGATAATGAACAATTCTATGCGGCAATTGTGAGTATGCCTAAATTTGAAGTTTTCGGTTTAACCCCAGTAATTACTTATCGATTTAGAAAAAATAGTAGTAATGTTGATTGGCTCTATTCCTATAATAAGAATGAAGTGTTAGTTAAATTTGAAAAGTATTTTTGATACTGGTTGAAGTAATAAGTTATTTCAATTCACACTATGGCAGATAATGATTATGTATAAATTGAATAATAAATATAGCAAAATAACATTCATGCTGGCATTAGCCTACAGTATGATGCCTTATCGTTCTGAGGCAGAAACACTAGCTCAGTCATCTAAACAGCCCGCTGAAAATAAGGCTGACCTCGGTAAAATTAACGTTTCAGCGACCAGTGAAAAAGATGAGGCAGGTTATGATGCGGTTTATGATAAAGATATTACTAATATTTACTTGGGTAAGGATTTGGTAGAACGCTATAAGGGTGCTTCACCGGCGGATGTTTTAAAAAGCGCAGTTGGCGTATTTAGTGGTGATTCGAGAAACAGTGGCGCATTAGATCCTAATATTCGTGGTATTCAGGGGCAGGGACGGGTTCCTGTTACCATTGACGGTACTGAGCAGGCAATTACCACTTGGCGTGGTTATAACGGTGCGAATAATCGTAACTATATTGATCCTAACCTGATTAGCAGCATTGAAATAGAAAAAGGCCCGTCACTGACACGTGGAGTGAAAGGTTCGATCGGTGGAGCGGTAATGATCAAAACCCTGGGTATTGATGATGTAGTACCAGTAGATGAACGATTTGGTATTAACTTGAAATTGGAAACCAGCAGTAATGCTGTTAAGGAACGAGTACCACATCTGGAATTAGGACAAGATTATCGGGATATTCCCGGTTTTAATCAGGGATTTAATTATGTTGATCCTGCGTTAGAAATTACGCCGAAAACTTCAAAAGATAATAAATTATTGGGCCTAAAAGATAATGCGATACGTCTGGCGCTAGGTACCCGGCAGGAATATTTTGATTTAATGGCAGCTTATAGTTATCGCAGTAAAGGAAACTATTTTGCCGGCAAGGGTGGTGCTCATCGTTATGATGCTCCCATTAGTAAAGAGGATATAGAGATCCTTGATGGCGGTACCCGGTCGTATGATCCTTATCTGCCTTTTGTGGCACGTATATATCGCCCTGGAAATGAAGTGCCTAATACCTCCAGTGAAATGGAATCTTGGTTGCTTAAAAATAACTGGTATCTGGCTAATCAACAGACGATTGGGCTTGGTATCCGTGATACTAAAACGATTTACGGGGAGATTATGCCTTCGCGGATTGGTTGGGTTCGGGCTGAAAGTAACGTTGTACCACAGTGGCCGTTGGCGAATGTACATCAGCAGGCATTTAATCTGGATTATAAGTGGAAACCTGATGGAAATAAGTGGGTTGATTTTGATATGAAATTTTGGATTACCCGTACTATCAGCGATACTAATACTGCCGGGGGATATCCACGTGAACCGCGAGAGCGGGATGCCGTTTGGGATGTAAATGGTAAGGAAAGAGATCCAAATAAAGATGGTCGCCTGGTAGATACTGCTGCTACCAATACCCATAATAACCGTTGGGGTGTTGATCTTTCTAATGCTTTCCAATTGACCTCAAGTTTAGATTTAACCTTGTCAGCTAGCCTACAACAGGAACGTTTAGGTTCCCATGATGATTATAAAGGGAAGAATTTTTCTAATTTTCGATCGCCACCAAGAAAAGGACGCCGCCAAGAGAATAATATTGCTTTTAATTTTGATTGGCGGCCTACTTCATGGTTGGCATTAAGTGCCGGCGCTAGGCGGGTAAGTTATTGGTCTAAGGATGATTTTTTAAATGAACGTTTGGCTGCCCGTGATATTGGTTATAGTAAGCATGAAAAATTGGTTGGCCAAGGGTTGCAATATATGAGAACACTTACCGACCGGGAAGCTGAACTATATAAAAAGTTTGATGAATGCTTTGAGTGTCTGACTGATGATGAATTTGACGAATATAGCGATAAAAAATTTACAAGTTCAAAAGCACGAGATTCAATTCTTCGCCCTATGGTGCCGGTAGATGTGCTTTGGAAATATCATGATGATGGTAAGTTATATAAACAAGATAATCCCTATTTTAATGGGAAACTTGATATGAACGAACGCGTTATTGATCCTGTGACGAATAAAGAAGTGTATAAATATGAATACAGTACTGCTCAACAGAATAGTAGCTATATTGATGACTCTGGAGAAATATTAAATAATAGTGATAAGGGCGTTTATAAAGCAAAAAGTGAACAGGAGCGCTGGTCTAAACAACCTAAGCGTAAAGATCATGCTTGGGCGCCGGTATTTTCCGCAACGGCTTATATCTCTGATCATGCACGTATCTATACCCGTTATGCTGAAGCAGTACGTATGCCAAGTATTTTTGAGGATACCGTTGGCTTTTCCTCCGGTTTGACTGATAAACCTACTCGTGCCTTTAAACCTGAACGTAGTAAAACAGTGGAAGTGGGTTATGTGCATGATTTAAGTCAGTTATTGGGTGCGGAGCGTAATGCGGATATTAGATTCGCTTATTACAATACCATTATTGAGCATGTTTTTGATCGTGACAGTAACTTTGTATTTACTCAGTTAGATAAACAAAAATTATCCGGTTTAGAACTACAGGGACGTTATGATAACGGTAGTTTCTTTACCCATTTTGGTCTATCTTATAATCTTAAAAATAAAGTTTGTGATAAAACTGCATCGCTTATGTTAGATCCAAGAAACCAATTTGGTGTTCCTGAATGTATTGATGGCGGTTTTCCCGGTGGTTTTTTAAGGACAACTATTCCTCCTCGTTATTCTCTTAATCTGAATATTGGTGGCCGGTTATTGGATGAAAATTTAGAAATCGGTAGTAGAGTGTTATACCACAGCAGTGTGGAGAATAAGGATGAAAAATGGTTAATGAAGAAATTACCCGGCGTTTATAAAGGAATAAATAATAATCCGATGCGCTGGAATTCGGTAATGACTGTAGATGCCTATATTAATTATCAGGTTACGCCAGATGTAGTTGTTGAATTATCTGGCACCAACTTAACCGATCGCTATTATTTGGACCCGTTAACGCGTTCCATGATGCCAGCGCCTGGGCGAACGTTTAAGCTTAGTGTCACCAGTCGGTTCTGACTCTTTAAAGGAGATTTGCCGGTTGCGGTTAAGAGCGCTGGCAATCTCCACAGATAACGAACGGAAAGATGGCTTGAAGTTATGATGAGAAATCGTTTTTATATTGGCTTGTTTGCTTCTTTACTGCTACATGCGGGTCTTGTTGGATTTATGGCGAGGCATTTACTGCGTGATGACAGTGCGAATAATCAATTAGTGAATTCGCCAATCATGAGTATGTCAATAGAAATGGTTGCTTCGGCAGCACCGGCCGGACAGGAACAACCGGTAGAACCGGAACCTATTCCACCCCCGTTACCGCCAGAGATAGTGGTAGCGGAATCACCCCATGAGGCAAAAATAGTACTTAATAAGCCAGCGGATAAGCCACGGAAACAGGAACGCCCGAAGCCACCGCCAGAAAAGCATGTGGATGCTAAACCGAAGAGTAAACCTCAGCTACAGAAAAAACCGACAGAAGGGCCTCAACAAAAACAGGCAGAGCAAACGGAAGGCAACTCTCAGTTAGCGGGGAGAGATGCAGTGGATTCACAAGCTGGCGCCCGTCAGGCGACGACCAGTCAACCGATGACGGGCGTGGGAGCTGATGAGTTACAAAGCTATCAGGCTGCCTTGCGTCGTGAAATTGAAAAACATAAACGCTACCCGCGTCGGGCTAAGAAGATGAAACAACAAGGGATAGTTCAGGTCAGGTTTAGCTTGCTGGATAGCGGCGATTTGACGAATCACCAATTAGTGCAGAGTTCAGGCGCTGATGAATTGGATCGGGCTGCCCTTGCGGCGATCCAACAAGCTCGGTCAGTAGGACTGAAACCGGCTGGTTTGCCGAGGGAGCTTACTTTAGCAATAGAATTTAATTTGAAATAAATATAGGTTTAGGCAGCGAAGAGACAGTCGCTGCCTTATTAATAGTGGCGTCATATGAGGGGGAAGTTAGATCGTTTCGGCGTTCGGCCGTGCAATTCGCATATGTAATAACGGAAATGGATTACCTTGACCATCAATTTCTGATCGACTGAAAACTTTGAATCCTTGGTGCTGATAGAAACTCACTCCCTGAGCATTTTGTTCATTAACATCGAGTTCATTGACACCTAATTCGGTGATAGCAAAATTCAGCAGTGCTTTGCCGATGCCTTTGCCACGGGAATTTGGTGAGATAAACAGCATTTCAACCCGATGCTGATCAACACTAATAAAACCCTCAATTTCGTGTTTGTCATTTATCGCTTTATAAACAGTCAGTACCGGTAAATAGGTATGCAGAATTAATGGGCGTAGTTGATTAATATGTTCGTCAGATAAAAAATCATGTGTTGCTCGTACCGAGGCTTCCCAGATTTCTATCAGCTTATTGAAATCGGCCTTTATTGCTTGCTGAATTCTCATATTTATTCTTCTTAATCTTTTATTTCTCTAAAACGATGATGAATTAACGTTATCACGTTTATTGTGATGGATCGCTTCAGATATTACTCAGACTTAGCCATTATTCTTATCGGAATTTTCTGCTGTTTGTTTTGTGATCTATTTCATAAAACATAAGGAGAGGATTAAATCTATCTGGTCTAATATTACTTTTATAGATAGTTGAATTTTAACCAATTTGGTTAATTGAACAATCAAACAACACTAAACATTAAAACCTAAAAAAACAATGCAGGATTCTCTCTATTACTAACTATAATGAGGTATTGGTTAATCAGAAAGAGGATTGCGTCATATCTCATTAACGTAGTTTCTATTTGGATTGATCATTTCAGTTGAACGGCTAGTTCAATGATAAATATAAAATAATTTCTTGAGGATCATATTAATGAAAAGGGCATTTATATTTACACCAGGCATGTTAGCACTTTCTATAAGTGCAATTTCGAATGCACACGCTTATGACCATCTATATGTTTTTGGTGATAGCTTGAGTGATGGAGGAAATAAAGGTCGATATATGATCAATGGTACAACCAGTGAGTTGTATAACGATCTTATCGCTCAACATTTAGGGACTGAACTGATTCCTTTCAATAAAGGCGGGACTAATTACGCAGTGGGTGGATCGACTGCTGTTCCTGATTTGAACAAAGCTAACAATACTCAAAATCAAGTAGATAATTATTTGGCAAGCCACGGTAATCGTGCTGATCCTAATGGCATGTATGTTCACTGGATTGGCGGTAATGATCTTAAAGCTGTCATGTTAGGGGGCGATCCGAAAATTGTTAAAAATAGCGCTATGCAAGCCTCAGCACAGGTGCATAAACTTCTTGATGCGGGAGCTGGGATCGTTATTGTACCTACTGTTCCTGATCTCGGTAAAACACCAATGATTATGAAATCCGTCGTCTCTGAAGGACTCAAGAAGATCCCGATTTCTCTTACTCCTGACCAGATTACGGAATTAAAGGATATGGTTCGTGCGGGCGCTAATGCATATCCAACGATAAATGAAGATACTCGCTTTCAAGTTATCGAAGGTATCTTTGAAACGCTTGCGGCTAGGGCTTCAAATGGAGATGCTAAAAAAGCGGAAGAATATAAGCGACTATTACTTGATAGTTATAACGAAACAAGCAGTAAAGCCTCAGGCTTGGTTGACAAGTACAATAAATCAGAAGATATCGCACTTAGCAAGAAGAGCGGCAATATTGTTCGAGTTGATGTTAATGCGCTTTTGCATGAAGTCATTGATAATCCTTTACGTTACGGTTTTTCCAATACTTTAGGCTATGCTTGTGTTCGGGATACGGAGGCTAATTCCTGTAGTTCTGATGATCCCGGTTTTGATGCCAGTAAATCCTTTTTATTTTCTGATGATTTTCATCCAACGCCGGCTGCACAGCGTCTGGTCGGACAGTACACTGTTTCAATCCTTAATGCTCCACATCAGGTTATGTCACTGACGAATACCAACAATGTGCCGGTGAAAGGGGCGCTAGCCTCTCTTGACAACCGTTTGCAACAGCTACGCAGCGTAGGTAATGACCAAGGTAAAATAGGCGTATTCGGTGGTTATAGCGGTAACCACAACAGTACACTGACACTGGGTAGTGACTATCAGCTCACGGATAATATTCTGTTAGGGGGAATGATCTCTCGTTATAAGGATAAGCGCTCAGTTAATCATTTCCGCGCTGATGGTCGTGGTTATGTCTTCACCACTTATGGCTTATGGCGTTACTACGATAAAGGTTGGATTAGCGGCGATCTTCACTATTTGGATATGAAATATGAAGATATTACGCGCGGTATTATGCTCAATGAGTGGCTGCGCAAGGAGCATGCTTCGACTACCGGCCATCAGTGGGGCGGACGCATTACTGCGGGTTGGGATATTCCGCTGACATCTACAGTTATGACCAGCCCGATTATCCAGTACGCTTGGGATAAGAGTTATGTTAAAGGTTATCGTGAATCGGGTAAGAGCAGCACGGCTATGCATTTCGGCGATCAACGTTACGATTCTCAGGTCGGAACATTAGGCTGGCGTCTGGACACCAATTTTAGTCGTTTTAACCCTTATGCTGAAGTTCGGTTTAACCACCAGTTCGGCGATAGGCGTTATCAGATTAGTAGCGCCATTAACTCAACTGAGACGTCTTTCGTTAGTAAAAGTCAAAAGCAGGACACCAACTGGCGTGAATACATTATTGGCATGAATGCTGCTATTACAAAAGATTGGGGCGCTTTTGCGTCAATATCACGCAATGATGGCGATGTTCAGAATCACACTTATGCTTTCAGCTTAGGTGTTAACGCCAGTTTTTAATTTCTGGTTAAAAGATACAAGTTGATAAAGCAGTAGCTTCCTGCTGATCATAATAGTGTAGCTATTGTCCTAGTAATGCCCGACAAAGTGATCGGGCATTTTTTCGTGATGATTGCCTCATATTTTAGGTTGTTTATAAATATCTGGTCGGACAATTTGCCAAACAAAGTTTTCTTCGTTTACCGGGGAATAACCCATTTTTTCATACAGCCACGGCGCCATAGAAGTGACCAGCATAATATGACGAAGCTGTGCTATTTGGGGATGTTCCAGGCAACATGTCATTAGCCAGCGCCCTAATCCTAATCCTCGATAATCATCCAAAACAAAAACATCACTAAGATAACCAAAGGTTGTGAAGTCAGTCACGATACGAGCAAATCCTATTTGCTGAGTATTTTTATACAGACCAAAGTTCAAGCTATTGTCGATCGACAACTTAACTGTCTCTTTGTCGATTCCTTCCGCCCAAATGGATTTCGTTAAAAACTGCTGTATGATCGTAATATCTAATTTATTCTTATCTGTAGTGACAACATATCCATCCTTTTCCCAACGATGCAATTTTTCCATTCTGACTTCCTCTGAAATAAAATGATAATAATTGATTATGATATCTCTGCGCTTGAACGCGTTGTTGAGGCTTTTGTAATGGAAAGAATATAGCGATTTGAATGAATAACACCATAGGGCCTTACGTTGTCTCTTCAAGTTTTCGACTATATAGACAGGCCCTACTGTACAGAGCAGACATCCATTTCTTCAAATTTTCTTGACATTAGATAGACTTAATTTTGTCTTCCGGTATATACCATCGGAGAGAATTCTTAATGGGAGATGGAGTTACCATAACCAATCCTTTGTTAGCCAGTTTCAATAACAAATAACGCGCTTTGTAGATGGTAAAATCGCATTGTTCTGCTACATCACGCGTGCTAGGCCATGATTCTGGCGGGGGAGCCGCTTGCATTTTCCGAATGGTACATAATTCGGATATGACATTGAGTATTTGATCCGTTTGGGAAGGTTGAATTGAATCTTTCCGGTTTTCCATATTAACTCCAGGCTTTATTGAACCCAGTTGGATATCTTGAATAATTCGGATAATCCAACGGTTAATTTCAACACATGAGGGCAATCTGAATGTCCTATTCAGTCATAAAGAATTACCGGGTATATCCTGTTTTGTCAAGGTTGGTTTTTGTACGATGCAGATCGATTATATCGAAAAATTGAGATTTTAGATCTTTTAATTTGAAAAACAAACTGCATAAAGTGTTTTATACTTATATAGATATAATTTGCGACACTATAGATCGCAAATGATCGTATTGAAATGTTATCTAAGTATTTTGTTGTGAAATTATTTGAATTTGTATTTTTTGTTTTTATTAACTGAATTATTCTGTAATACTTAAAAGGTCGATAAGGTGGTTGTTCATATATAAATGTTTTTTATGATTTACTCCTTGTATCAAATTTTTTCTAATCTTAATAAGATTGACAATGAAATTATTTATTTAAAATTTGTTGTTGTTTTATGCGGGTATTAATCGTTATTAGATAATCGT
Source organism: Photorhabdus sp. P32 (assembly GCF_038085095.1). Classification (NCBI taxonomy): domain Bacteria; kingdom Pseudomonadati; phylum Pseudomonadota; class Gammaproteobacteria; order Enterobacterales; family Morganellaceae; genus Photorhabdus; species Photorhabdus sp. P32. The sequence goes on from NZ_JAZGJN010000180.1 coordinate 11,227, forward strand.
AATAATTCGAAATGAAACTGAATAAAATTATAATAGCGGCCATATTAATATTAGGTGTTGTGTCTATTGTAAATAAATTTGATCAAAGTTATATCACAGTGACTCTTAATGGTGTTATTATTACTGTCCCTTATTTTGCCGAACAGGATCTTTTTGGCAGTATGGTAAATTCGGGGAAAATTTCCAAGATAATATTGGAGAAGGAGAGAGCTTCAATCCATAAGAGTCTTGAAAACCATTTGGAGAATTGTGAATTACAGCCAGTAGCTCATCGGTTATTATCTCGGGCAACATTAAAAATATTGTTGGCTTTACCTTGGGTGTCTAATAAAGTTGATAAATCTCCAGGATTGTGCCAGCGAAAGAAGGTTTATATATTCAGATTAATGATAGGTTTTACTTTTTAATAATTATTTATTGATTATGGGTATAGTCTGATTATTTTCAATAAAATCTTGGCATTTAAGTTGTCTCACTATAGAATTTTCCATTCTTTATATCTCCATATTGAATTATTTTCATGCCAATCTTATCTGTTTTTTATATTCATAATTCCTGTCTCTAATACACAACTGACTCTGCCGACGACTAGAGAGGTGGAGATATCGGGGGGGGGGGGGGCGGTGTAGGCGGGGGGGGTGGGG
>NZ_JAZGJN010000181.1:0-12482 GCF_038085095.1 Photorhabdus sp. P32
ATAGTCAGCTATCTCAACGGCGATATCGACCGCCCGATTGTGACGGGGTGTACCTATAACGGCCTCAACCGCCCGCCGATTAATTTGCCGCTGGAGAAAACCCGTACCACCTTTAAAACCCGGACTCACCGGGGACAGGGATTTAATGAACTGCGCTTTGAGGATGCCAAAGGAAGCGAGGAAGTGTTTATTCATGCTCAACGGAATATGAAAACGCAGATCCTCTGGGATAAAACCGCGCAGATAGGTAATGACCAGAAAACAGATGTGGCGCATAACCGCACGGCGATAATTAAAAACGATGATGATGAAGCCGTGCAGGGCTTCCAGACGCTTGAAGTGGGTCAAAATCAGACGGTGACTATTAAAGGTCAGCAAGCCGTTTCCATTGGTAAAAGTCATCAACTGAACGTCGCCGATAACCAGCAAATTACCGTGGGTAAACATATCACAGTGCACTCTGAAAGCGGGCAAATCATCATTGGGAACGCCGGCGGGCAGATAGTCATTGACCCGATGGGCAATATCCGTATCGAAGGCGTCAGCATCACGATGACCGACCATATCACCGGCAAGAAATCCGCCGGTGCGCTGTTTGATTACTCCGCCCGCTATACCCTGCTCAGCGAGCAAAGCGATAAGCCGTTGGTGGATGTCCCCTACACCATTACCACTGGCGATGGTCAGGTCATCCCGGGTAAAACTGACGCGCTGGGCAGAACGATGACGGTACAGAGTGCGGCAGAAGAAAATCTGCAACTGAGTTCACCGGAAACCCCACCTAAACCGAAGCAAACCTTATATCAGGCCAGTGATAACACCCCGGTAGAGCATGTTATGGAATTTACGGAGGAATAAGTATGGCAATATCCAACAACGGCAAGATGTGCCCGGCTGTCACATCAATCACTTGTACGATGGAAATAGGGGTCTTTCCTGCTGATGAAGATCCCTGTTATCTGGCGAGAAAAGCCGAATATGCTCTGCGCCTGCCGGCAATGATTATCACTAAGCTGGGCGCTATTCGCTTTCTTAATCAAGTCATTATGAGTGGGTTGATTAAGGTTGAGGAACTTAAACATGACTTCCTGTGGCCTTATAAAGCGGAAGTGGTGTTTGCTATCCGAGGGAAGAAGGATGTTCCTCTGCCTATGCTGGCGACCAGTCAAATATCGAAGCAGCGTTATGGTGATAATTTACCGCAATCCAGTAACCCATTTGCCCGGCCTTCTGCCGACGACGCAGAGAAATTTGGGGTTGTTGGTATCCGTCGGCCCGATATTATTCTGGTTAAAGATGAGGCTCTTCGCTGGCCGGGCAGAAATGCTACCTATTTCGATGGTTCTATGCACCCCGATAATCTAAAGATGTTAATTGAGGTGAAATTTCCGGGAGATAACCTAAATCAGGGACAACTAACTGATTATATCCAGATTGCGACCGAAAAACGCTTTGGTGTGATGCGTATCATTGATAACCGTACTGAGGAGCAAAAACAGTATGATGAAGCGTGGCGAAAACATTACCAACCCGGCTCCCAACACTATAAAAATCCGATACCGTTAGCCCCGTTGCCACCCGGTTCACCCTCTGACGATAATGCCTTATCTCCTCCTTCGCCTCCCTCAGAGGGTGTGCCGGGGACTATTCCGCAGCCGCTGACAAAAAATCCACCACTGCTCAGTACTTCCCGCTGGTCGTTTTTACCCAGCTATGAAGACTGGGTTATCCTCGGGCAGGAGGTGGCTGGTTTGGCCGAAAATGGGTTGAATTATGTCCGCGATAGTACCCGCGAACTCCTTGCTCAGTTTGGTGCCTGGTTCAATCAAGCCGGCAAGTGGGTTTGTGAAGAGATTATTGATCCGGTCACTCATCAAGTCAGCTACGCGTTTTCCTGGGTCAGTGAACAAACGGGGAAAATCGTGACCTGGACAGAGAATGAGATAAAAGCCCGATGGCAGACTGTACAAGAGGGCTCAGATATCACCCTGGAGGAGCTAAAAAACATTAGCTGGATGCAAATATTAAAAGAGGTGGGTGAAGGCATGCTGGAAGTGGTGGTGATTATTGCCGGCGTTGCCGTTGTTATCCTGGTCACCGTTGCCGTCGCTGCCGCGCTGATTGCACTGGTGGAAATTTTAGCTGCCGCTGCCGCAGTTAGCGCCGCCGCGTTAACCGCCGTCCTGGCAATATTGGCGAGTGTGACATTCGCCACCGCTTCATAAATTAACGGAGAGAATATGGATACTTCAGATTACTTTTCCCAGTTGAAATCACAACTGACCGCGTTTACCTTCCTCAATGGCGATGGACTGACGGTTTCTCGTCTGGGTCTCTCGATTACTCTGTTTTTTAAACAAGGCTATACCCAGGAGAAAAAGCAACGCATTCTGGCCTGCTACCGCCGCTTTCGCGAAGAGTTTGGTACCCACCTGCGTTTTCACCGTCATGAGCTGGAAGGGCTAAAAAAATATTCACCAGAAAATATTGCTAAAGTGGAAGAAGGCATTCTTAATCAGAAAAAAAACCAGTTTTCTGGTTGGGTGGTCAGTGATGCCAAAAATGAAGATGAGGCACCTCGTTATCTGATGCGTTATCTGGATTCGAGAGAAATAGATGGTGACGATGATAGCTCTTACCTAAGTCTCACACTGCCTTGGGATTATTTGAAAGAACAGGATGGTATGACCCGCTTTATGGCCTGGCTGGACTTTCTGTGTGACCAACTCGAACCGGACAGTGGGGACTGTGGCTACAGTCTGGTCTTACCCAACGACTTCTATGGCTACTTTCCCTTAGAGTATCAACTGGCGCAACGTTACCCTTCCTTACAAGTGAACTCCGCAGTGTTCACAGCTAAATTACAGTATGAACATTCTATTCGTGGTATTAACTGGATCACCTTACTGTCCAAACGATTTGTAAACCGACTGGGTGGGGAATTCTGGATACGTCATGTGCTGGCCCGCCACCTCTACCCGGATGTGGTGATTACGCCTTACTCTAATGGTCTGATGATCCGGGCCGGTCAATACCCGGACTTAACACCGCTACCGGGCAGTGTCCCGGAGAGTTATTTTGCCATTAACCAACTGATACGCCCAATACGGGTGATACCTCGTGAAGGCCATTCCTTGCATTTTTATGGCGCTGGTCATTTTGATGATATTTCCACCCTGGCCTGGTATGCCCGTTATGACCGGGGACCGTTACAGGTGACCCCTTTGAAAGGTAACCATCCGGCACTGGTCAGCGGGATCTGGCAAACCGATAGCCTGCCGGGTCAGCAGTACTTCTTTGCTCAGGGGGCGACGGCTTTTGATGTTGAAGGCGCAGAGACGGGCACAACCGTATGGCATCTGATACGGGAAGCGGCAAACATGTGGGAATAACAGATTATCCACTGCCTCATAATTTACGGAGAAAATGATGGAAACTGTAGATTACTTTGCCCAGTTGAAATCACAACTGACCGCGTTTACCTTCCTCAATGGCGATGGACTGACTGTTTCTCGTCTGGGTCTCTCGATTACTCTGTTTTTTAAGCAAGGCTACACCCAAGAGAAAAAACAATGCATTCTGGCCTGCTACCGGCGTTTTCGCGAAGAGTTTGGCGTTCATTTACGCTTTCATACTCATGAGCTGAAAGGGTTAAAAAAATATTCGCCGGAAAATATTGCCAAAGTGGAAGACGGTATTCTGAATCAGAAAAAAAACCAGCTTTCTAGCTGGGATGTTAGTGATGCAAAAAATCTCTATGAAGCTCCCCGCTATCTGATGCATTACATGGACTCCCGGGAAATAAGTGGTGACAACAGTAGCTCCTACCTGAGTCTGGTGCTGCCCTGGGATTATCTGAAAGCACAAGACGGCATGACCCGATTTATGGCCTGGCTGGATTTTCTGTGTGAACAACTCGAACCGGACAGTGGGGACTGCGGTTATTGTCTGGTGCTGCCCAGAGATTACCATGACTACTTTCCCTTAGAATACCAGCTAGCGCAACGTTACCCTGCATTGCAGGTTAATTCTGCGGTTCATACAGCCAAATTACAGTATGGACATTCCATCCGTGGCATTAACTGGATCACCTTACTGTCCAAACGATTTGTAAACCGACTGGGTGGGGAATTCTGGATACGTCATGTGCTGGCCCGCCACCTCTACCCGGATGTGGTGATTACGCCTTACTCCAATGGTCTGATGATCCGGGCCGGTCAATACCCGGACTTAACGCCACTGCCGGGCAGTGTCCCGGAGAGTTATTTTGCTATTAACCAACTGATACGTCCGATACGGGTGATACCTCGTGAAGGCCATTCCTTGCACTTCTATGGTTAATTCAACTTCCACCCTGGCTTGGTATGCCCGTTATGACCGGGGACCGTTACAGGTGACTCCTTTGAGAAGTAACCATCCGGCACTGGTCAGCGGGATCTGGCGAACCGATAGCCTGCCGGGTCAGCAGTACTTCTTTGCTCAAGGGGCGATGGCTTTTGATGTTGAAGGCGCAGAGACGGGTACAACCATCTGGCATTTAATACGAGAAATGGAAAATATAACGGAGTAAATCATGCGAAGTGTAGTGGAAGGAAAGAAAATTATCCTTAAAGGTGATACCACAACAACCGGAGGCGATGTTTTAAATGGTTCTGGTTTGGTAAACCAGCAACTATCGGTTGCTTGTAAAGGTGACTCGGTGTTTTGTCCCGCCTGTAAACAAACCGGCGCTATTGCGGAAGGTTCTAACTTGTTCAATATACAAGGAATATCTGTTGCGCTGGAGGGACACCTTGTTAATTGTGGTTGCCCGACCGGAGCTTGTCGATTAAAGGTACGGTCATAAATATCAAATTCCAAAGCCCTTAATTAAAATACCCACAAAACCAGAGCAGGTTTTAAACTGTGATGAAAAGTTATTTTTTTAACTTATGATTTTGCAGACTGTCTCAATGCACAAACAGGTAAAGTCACGTATGTCAGTGGAGTAAAAAAGAATTCTGATTTCTTTATCACCCTGTTAAAGGAAATGAATTTCCAATATCGCCGTGCAGAAAGTATCACGTTGATTTTTGATAACGATGGTATTTATAAAAACCGGAAAGTGAGGGTATGGTTAAAGCAAAACGTTAACTAAATTACTTATTTGATAGTAATAATGTATTAATTATTTTGGTCCAGCTCAAATATTTGGATTGATTCGTGGAGGTTTCTTTTTTTATTGCTACTTTTAAAATCGTCACTGTATTTTTAGTACCTTAATAAATGACGCTAATTATCATTCCATGCGAGGTAGCCGGGTTATCAATTCCCGATGATGAGGCGCAAGAGATACCATTGAGCATGGATATAGAGATCTATGTCGATACGATGAAGGTGACTATTTCTTCCAGTCCAGATTGCCATCTACAGATTTTACCACCTCGTTTAATGGATCTTTGGTTGGAAATGATTGGAGAACTTGGAATTGAACAGCCGTTTTTCTCTGGTTATTAATAGCATACCCCACCGTTTTCCGCCTTTTATGGTTGCATAAGTAGAGCACCGCTGTTCTTGGGATCTTGATCGTTGATGAGTGGTTGAAAAGTTGAAATGCTATTTCTGACGGGCTGTTAACTGATGGAGTAACACTAAGCACAAACGTTGCCTTCTCTGTAACGAGGCTCTTAGCTAGAGGGGGATACTGTTTAAGTATTTATGGAGATTGGCGCATTATGTATAAAGATTGCCCACAGATTAGTGATGAAGAATTGTTGTCCATACAGCAAAGAGATTTATGGTTCATTGACAATTATACCCCTGGCGATTCCAAATATAATATTTCCATGGCATTCCGTATTCACGGATCGTTTCAAATCGATGCTTTTCGCTATGCGGTCAACCGGCTCGTTTCCAGGAATGCCGCCTTGAGAAGCACTTTCGTTAATGTGAATGGCGAACCAAGGTTGGTCATTAACGAACACTTGCTGCCAACATTGGAAGTTTTCGATGCAACGACCTTGAGCCGGGAAGCGCTTGAAGATGCAGTTCAGAACTTTCATTCCATCCCTTTTCAATTAGAAAAAGCGTCGTGTTTGCGTTTCGGTATCTACGTCGTTAGTGCGGAAGAATACGTTTTACATATGTGTGTTCACCATATTGTGTCGGATTTTACTTCACTGGGGCTGATGTTGGATCAACTTGAACGCTATTATCTGGCTGAACTTGGCGAAGACGACGATTCCTGGTTACCGCCCGCTGAGGATTTCAAGGATTATGTAGTCAAAGAACGAGAATATTACCAAAGTGAAAGGGCGGAGAAATCGAAAGCTTATTGGAGTGAATGTTTAAAGCAGCCGCCAGCAGTGTTGCAATGGGATAGTGTTTGGCGCAAAGGCCCTAATGACAAGTCATCCATTCTGTTTAGTATTGGTGAAGAGACAACCAAAAAAATCAAACGGCTTGCTTCAGAAATACGTGGATCGATCTTTACGGTCATGTTAGCTGCATGGAGTGCTTACATTGCCAGAGAGACCAAGGCTGCCGATATCGTTATGGGGGTGACGGTGTCGATGCGTCACTCGGTTCATCAGCACATTATTGGCTGTTTATTTAATACGTTGCCCATACGTTTATCCGTCGCGCAGACATTTCACCATTTCCTATTGGCAGCGAAGGAGCGATTGTTATCGGCCCTTGATAATCGAAATTTTTGCCTCAGCCAAATGGCTGAACACCTGACTGTAGAACAATATGCTGATCGTAACCCATTATTTCAGGCGGCGATAAATATGTTAGGGCAGGTGGGGCAATCGCGTTGGGCGGCGCTGGAGATGGCTGACGATTCTGTTCAGGCATCATGGGCGGGACAGACTATTTCCCCATTCAGGGTTTGTCAGCAGGAAGGCTTGTTTGATATTGAACTGTTGTTTGTGGATGCCGGTTCCCACTTAAGATGTGAGTTTAAAGCGAATAAACATTTTTTCTCACATTTAGGTCTTCAGATATTTGCAAAGCGCTTCAAACAAGCGGTTGAAATGCTGATGGCAGATCCTAATGAAGAGATTAATACTTTGTTGGCGCCAAAATCAGAAGTTGCGGATAACCAACCCAAGTGCGATGTCAGAAAATGTTGAATGCAAGAGAAGAGCATTGAAGGAGAATAAGGGAACAAGATATTTGATAATATGATTGCCATCATTGGCGTAACTTGTCGATTACCTGTGGTGAATAAGATGTGTTATGGGAGAATCTTGTTGCTGGCCGATTCCTATTCTCGACCAGGTTATTTTTACCAGAGCGAATATCGTAAACGGATCTCGCTTCCAACTTATCCATTTGAAAGAACGGCAATCTGAGCTGTAAAACCGGTAGAGATCGTCTTCATTTTGAGGAAAGTGAGGTTGATATGAGTAATATTGAAATTATTCAGAGAGAAATAATCTCTATTTTTGCAGAGACATTTTGTTTACCGAAACAAGAAATAAAACTGGAAATGCCATTAGTTGAATTGGGGACGGAATTGCCTCTATTATTCAAAGCATTGGAGTCCATCGACAAACGATTTGGTATAAAACTTTCAGTACGGCAATTTTTCGCAGAATTACAAACGGTTCGTCAACTCAGTGAATATATCTTGATGGAGGATAAAAACAGTATTGCGGCAGATAAAAATAATATTACGACAGATAAAAACAATATTACGGTAGATAAAAACAATATTACGGTAGATAAAAACAATATTACGGCAGATAGCCATGCAGTAATACAGCCCCAACCTGTCTTGGCTGATCAAGAAAAAAGGCTTGATCAACCCGATACGTCAAATATTTCACCGGCTAAGAAAGAGCGCTTTTTTCAATGGATGTTGAGAAGTGCGCTACCGGTTGAATCTGAGGAGAGAAAAAAATATCTGGCTTCATTCATAGCTAAATATAACGAGCGAACGATTAAATCAAAAACGCATTCGGTAGCGGTACGTAAAAATATTGCCGATAGCCGTTCTGGGATTGGCTTTAAACCTTCCATAAAGGAGCTACTTTACCCGATTGTTTGCACCAAGTTTGCCGGGCCTATCGTCCAGGATATTGATGGTAATGATTACATTGATATGACAATGGGGTTTGGTGTGCATCTGTTTGGTCATAGTCCACCCTTTGTAGTTAAAGCGCTTACTCAGCAAATAGACAACGGTTTTGGTTTGGGAACCGGGCATGAGATAGGCTTAGAAGTGGCTGAACTTATCAAGGAGATTACTGGCATGGATCGCGTTGCTTTTGTCAATAGTGGAACGGAAGCAGTGATGAATGCGGTTCGGGCCGCGCGGGCGCTTACTCGTCGTAATCATATTGTCCTTTTTTCTAGCAGTTACCACGGGCATTGGGACGCCGTACTGGCGAGAGCCAGCGAATATGATGAAGCTAATACGACAAAGCCTGTTTCAGTGGGCATACCTGAAAATATGGTTGTGGATGTTTCGGTGTTTGAGTTTGGTTCCAATGAAGCCATTGAGTTTCTCAAAACGAATAGCACTGATATCGCCGCGGTGTTGGTCGAGCCGGTACCCACTCGTGACCCAGGACTGAGCAATCCAGATTACTTGCGACATCTGCGTCAAGTGACCAGAGAATTAGATATTCTGCTGATATTTGACGAAATTGTGACAGGTTTCAGAACCCATCCTGCCGGTATCCAAGGGTTATTCGGCATTGAAGCGGATATTGTGACTTATGGCAAAACGATAGGCGGTGGAATGCCATTGGGCGTCATTACCGGTAGGAAAAATATGCTTGATTCGATTGACGGTGGAGACTGGAATTTCAACGATGATAGCTTCCCCGCAGCGGAGCCGACATTCTTTGGTGGGACCTATTTTCAACATCCGCTTTGCATGGCCGCTGCGAAAGCCGCTTTGCTGGAGATCAAGAAGAGAGGGCAATCTTTTACCAATGCATTGACTCGGCGTACTGAATGGTTTGTTTCACGTTTGAATCAACTGTTCTTAAGTCGTCGGGTTCCCATCGAAGTAAGATCGTTTTCCTCATTTTTTAGATTAATCCATCGCGACAACATGGATTTGCTTTACTACAACCTGTTGATGAGAGGGGTTTATATCTGGGAATGGCGTTGCTGGTTTATCTCTGATGCACATGATGACACGCATCTGGAAAAAGTTTATTTGGCATTTGTAGATAGCTTGGATGAACTTGAGGAAAACAACCTGCTTCCTCGATATAGCTAGATCAAACTGGCCTATTGTGAGCGATAACTTATTGAATTACCAAGCATCCTATCCTCTGGCTGTGCTGAATTCGGTGCTCTGAAACGACGGCTCATAGTCTGTTGGGTAAAGAAAATTAAGGAGAGCGTTATGTCGTTGGCAAATAAAAGCGTTTTCATTGGTGGGCCGATCCAATCCGCAATTTACGATGGCGGTTTTCATGAAGAATTGAGAATGACCATCCAATTGGCGGTTAAGACGGTGGAAACACTGAATGGCAAGGTATTTTCGGCACATTTGACCGAGAAATTCGGCATTGATACACCCCATTATACGCCGGAGATGGTATCGAAACGGGATTTCCAATGGATGCAGCAGTGTGATTTTTTCATGCCCATTCTTCCTGTTCTTCAGGGTGATGAATTACTGCGTACTGACGGTACACATATTGAACTTGGTTGGGCTTCCGCCCTGAAACGGCCCGTCTTGTTGATCACTCAACTACCGATTGTGCGTGGTGGTAGTCATTTATTAAAGGGATTGGAACACATTTGCAATTTGTCGAAATTGGATATTCACGATTTCCGTCGAAATCCGGGGCAAATTAGCGATATTTTCAGGAATTTTGCAGTTGAGTAACTATTGAGCGTCTTTTTAGGATATACCGCCTCTCTATTGAATTGAAAGGCGGGTTAGATAGCAAGTTTGCTTGAATGGGTAATTTGTGGGGTTACGATGGAAAATCAAGTGGTTGAACCAATCTATGATGTTTTAGGTATGAAGATAAAAAACCCAATTATTGTTGGGTCGGGTCTGCTTTCTGATCAAGCTAAAAATATTCGCCAGTTCATCGCTCACGGCGCAGGGGCGGTTGTGACAAAAACGATTTACCCGCGCTCAGAAAAATTGCATATAGAAAAGACCTATTTGTTCAATACAGGGATGTTGAACAATACGACGTATTCGAAGAAAAGCGTTGATTATTGGTTAACACTTCTGCGCGAATTTAAGGAAGAACAACTTCCGGTGATAGTTTCTATCCATGCTGAATCGCCTGAGGCGTTAGCTTCATTGGCTGTTCGTATCTCGGAGGTGACCGATGCCCCTTTGGAGTTGGGCATTTCATGCTTGCATGCGGACGACTTCACGGAAGACACACCTGAACGTGTATTCAACTACACCAAAGCGGTGAAGGAGCGAACGGATACCCCTTTTTCAGTCAAACTTTCGCTTGGCGATAATTTGTATGGGCGTGTTCAAGCTGCGGTAGAAGGGGGAGCTGATGCGATAACGTTGAGCGATACCATTTCGGGAATTGCATTCGATACAGCGAATGGCGAAGCGCTGCTTAATGGGGTTTGCGGATACTCTGGACCGGGGATCAAACCAATGGTGCTTGCTGCTATTTATAACCTGCGTAAGCGAGGGGTGACGATTCCAATACTTGGATCGGGAGGCGTACAGGATGGTAATGATGTTCATGAATACATGCTAGCAGGCGCAAATACAGTGCAAGTTTATACCGCCTTGCATCGGCATATGTATAAAACATTGCAGCGCATTGTTCATGAATATACTCAAATCAAAACGTCAGAAAAAGTATGAAGAAAATGGATGACATCATGAATAATAATGAAATTAGAGAATTTGCGGAACTGACCAGTGAGCAGGTTTTATCCGCGGTTGAGGGTAAAACGTTGATATGGCCGATTGGCGGAATTGAGCAGCATGGGCCTCATCTGCCATTGAATGTGGATTCAGTGATCCCGGAAGCTTTCGCGCGGGCGTTGGCGGAGGATATTAATGGTTTCACCTTGCCGGTACAGCCGGTGTCTGCCAGGTCATTGCCGCAGAGTGGGGGTGGGCTTGAATTTCCTGGCACGATTTACCTGGATGGATCAACATTTACCGCTTATATCAACCGAACAATTAAGAGCTTGTGTTCATTACCCTTTAAACAACTGGTGATCATTAATGGTCATTTTGAAAATGAAGGTTTTATTTTCGAAGCAGTAGACGCATTACGGGCGGAGGGACATTTTAACGATCGTTCCGTTATCGTATTTAGCTGGTGGAGTTTAGTCTCTGAGGATTGGACGCGTGAGCATTTAGTTGATTTTCCCGGTTGGCACGCTGAGCATGCAGGGTTAACAGAAACGAGTTTAATGTTGCATTTGCGTCCCGATTTAGTGAGAGCGGAGCGACCTGATCATGATAAACCTCCACGCGCTGGGATTTATCAAGTGCCGATTAAAAAAGAATTTTCAACGAGAGGCGTTCTTTCTAAAACATCCGGTTCAAGTGCGGAAATAGGCGAACTCATTTTCGAGCATGTCAGACAGCAAATATTGGAACTGGTTACTGCGGATTAATCAGTCGTCATATCGCTGTGTTTTTTGGGTTTTGTTTTGGCTACTGGGGCTTTCATCTTATTAGAGAACTTTTTCCAGTAACAGAGACATAGATAATTGTATGAGTAACCTTAGCCGCCAGTGAGTTGGTTAGGCGGTTAGGGTTTATAAATAGTTGTAAGTGACTTATTACATGGTTTTTAATCTATTAAATCGTTAAATCGTTAAATCGTTAAATCGTTAAATCGTTAAATCGTTAAATCGTTAAATCGTTAATTGTCTGTCAGTGTGGTTTTAAAATCGGGAAAAAAGTGGCAAGCGCATTATGAAAAAACAGGTGAAAACTTTAATCATAAAAGGTAACAAGAAGTGGTTAAGGTTCTTTTTCAGCAGATAAAAAATTCGATGCTATATTGGCATTGGAAGAGAAAACATTAAGAAAAGAGTATTTTAAGTTTATTTTACATGGCGGTAATAAGTTTACATAAAATCAGATATAATCGTTAAATAAAACTGACTAATTTTTAGGTTAACTAGATTAATGGCATTGAAAATGATTAAAGAAATATGCTTTGATTTTGATGCTATTAACATACTGTTTACTCTCTCTGTTTTTTAATGATAGAAAAAGGAACATAGAATTATTAAAGTAAAAATGAAAAAAACAAGTATCAGTTTAATAAAAATAGGATTGTTAAATACGAAGTGGAAAATAGAATTATTTACCTGTTACAGGCTTTGTTTATCATCTTTTTAACATGGTTCAGCTTATCTTTTTACTTGCATTTTCACGTCTGGACAATTGCAAGCTGCTTTTTATCGGTGATTAGTTAGCTAAGGATTGAAAAAATAGGTGCTTCATTAGTGCTAGATTTAAAAAATAGAGAGTGGCTAAAAACGACTGACTATCTGTTATACCTAATAGATTTCGA
>NZ_JAZGJN010000182.1:0-12792 GCF_038085095.1 Photorhabdus sp. P32
AATTATACAAAAATAGTTAATATTCTGATTTATAAGAATGTTTTGTTATTATTTTTATCAACTAGACTATTGCTGGTGTGAATTGTGAGAGGCTATTTTTGCAGTAATTAAAGGTGTTTTCTGTAAATAATGTTATTCAATTTGGGGATTATATATGAGTGCTAAAAATGATTTTAAGGCTTTTTCTATTAGTGATAATGCGAATGTAGTGAATCAAGCAAAGTATGAAGAAAACCAGAGTTTGCAGACTGGATTTCCATCCGATAATATTCCTGTTAATCTGTTAAATAAGGTATTACGTCAATCGTCAACAATATCATCTGTGGTAGCTAATTTTATCGCGACCCAATCTGGCAATGATATTTTGGATGATGGTAATATAGCTAAACTTACCGACCAACTAAATAAGGCATTAGAACAAAAGGTTGCAACCGAAGTTCCAAATGCTTCATTAACACGAAAAGGTATTGTTCAGCTTACCGATGTAGTGGGTAATAGTGATACATTAGCGGTTACGCAAAAGCTGGTTCAGGAAATAATAAATTCATTGCGTGAAAGTATTAATACCAGGATACCGAATACCCGAAAAATTAATGGGAAAGTGTTAACTGAGGATATTAATATTACTTCTCAGGATATCCTTGCTGGACAGGCGCATAGTTTAGGTGACAATGCGAATTTGGATAATTACAAAATACCAGGGATTTATCACCAAGAGTATAATGCTCATGCCAAAAATGGTAATAATTATCCTGAGCCGTTCGCTGGTTCGCTTGTTGTACTGAAAGCGGCCGGGGTTATTCAACGTTATTTTGTCTATAACAGCAGCCGGGTATATACACGTAGTCAGTTTCATGAAAGCCCGTGGACGCCCTGGACTAGAGAATATAATACATTGAATAGACCTACTGCTGGAGAGGTTGGAGCATATGCAAAAGCAGAATCTGATGCTCGATATATCACAGGGCTCCGCAAAGTTAATGGAAAAGCGTTAGCTGCGGATATCAATATTACTTCTCAAGATATTTTCGCCGGGCAGTCGATTAATTTAGGTGATAACGCGGATTTAAATATTTATAAAACTCCAGGAATTTATTATCAAGAGTATAATGCTCATGCCAAAAATGGCGCGAATTACCCTGAGCCGTTCGCTGGTTCGCTTATTGTGTTGAAAGCGGCAGGGGTTATTCAGCGTTATTTTGTTTATAATAGCAGTCGAGTATATACGCGTAGCCAATTTCACGATAATCCGTGGACGCCTTGGGCGCAGGAATATAACTCATTGAATAAACCTTCTGACAAGGCTGTTGGGGAGGGCGAGAAAACAAAATCTGCTAGTATTTATGTTGCTACTAAAGAGGAATCAATACAGCAAGCAGAACATGAGAAATCTCAGTTACTGACTAAGGCTAATAATCTTGTTGCGCCGCTACAAGACGCTGTTGATTTAGATATTGCTTCCGAAGAAGAAAAAGCAGCCTTACTGGAATGGAAGAAATATAGGGTAATGTTGAGCAAAGTTGATATTTCACTTGCTCCTGATGTTGCGTGGCCGGAGCAGCCGAAATAATAAAAATGGTCTGAATAAACAGGTCATTCATATAATGGTTTTGTTGATGTTGGGGATCTGGTCTGGAACTTGAAATGGAAAAATTGTAATAGGAAATTAAAGAGGGGAGATAAGAATAATTTTTTGATATTAGATTGCCTATTTCAGGAAACTATAAAAATAGTTAACGCTTTAAATTGCAAGAATATTTAATTATTGCTTTCTGAACCAGACTTTAATCGACATGATTTAATATGTTAATTATAAAATAATATCATTTAATCTAAAGGGGATATATATGAGCGCAAAAAATGATTTTAAAGCTTTCTCTGCTGGTAATAATGCTAATGTAGTGAGTCAGGGAAGATATGAAGAAAGTAAGGATTTGCTGACTGGGTTTCCACCAGATGATGTTCCCACTCATTTGTTAAATAAAGTATTGCGTCAATCGTCAACCATAGCATCTGTCGTGGCTAATTTTATTGCCGAACAATCTGGCGAGGATGTTTTGGATAATGGTGATATAACCAAACTCACTGCACAATTAAGCAAAGCTTTTTACGTCAGTGCTAAACGGGTGGGTGATATCTATTTATCTGCACATCCAGCATCAGATTTAGCTAAAGGAGAGTATATTGCGAATGGTGCTGCTTATGCGATTGATTCAACTGTCGGTCGGGCATTGAATAATTTATCAGATGCGTATAAGGCAGCATGGGGAATTAAGCAGAATGGCAATAAAATCAACCTGCCTAATCTGTTTGTTGATGGACGAGGGATATTTGTTCGCGCTGGTTTACAGCCTGGAATGATACAAGGGGATGCGATTAGAAATATTACCGGTAATGTGGGATGGCAGGGGCATGGGCTTTTTACTCGTACCAGTGGTGCATTTTATGGTGTTTTGAGTACTGCTACAATCATTGCTGCGGGAACGAACTCTAATAGTAATCATGGATATTCAGCCTATGCTACTTTTGATGCATCAAAAGTCGTACCAACGGCAAACGAAAACCGTCCGTTAAATGTCAGTATGATACCGGTAATTTATTTAGGTGTATAAGGTAATAATAAATTATTATTTTGAGAGTATTAGGCTAGTGCCTATTTATTAGATCATCTAATGCTAATTCAGGTAGTAATCTCTCAGTGAGAGATTTAAGAATATAGCCAGAATTTAAATATGGATTTTGGCTATATACCCTATGGATTTCAAGATGCATCGCGACGGCAAGGGAGTGAATCCCCGGGAGCATAGCGAACTATGTGACCGGGGTGAGCGAGTGCAGCCAACAAAGAGGCAACTTGAAAGATAACGGGTATATATGAATAATATGGAAAGTGGTAAGAAAAAGTCGTAACTTAATGAGAAAATAATTGAAGGAAAAAAAGATATAGAAATAATAATTTCAAATATTGAATATAATGATTTTGGGGATGTTTTTGGTTGCAATATATTGCGTTGTTTATTTTTGCTTATTATATAAAAATAGTTACTCCTTTTAGTTATAAAAATATTTCATTATTGTTTTTCTAAACTAGACTGTTGTCGATGTGAATTGTGAGAAATCATCTTTAGTGATAGTTAAATATGTTTATTATGAAATAATGTTATTTAATTTAAGGAGATGTATATGAGTGCCAAAAATGATTTTAAAGCTTTTGCTATTAGTAAGAACGCTAATGTGTTGAGTCAACAAGGTTATGAAGCATACCCAGAGTTGTTGGTTGGGTTTCCAGACAATCAGTATATTCCCAACCACATATTAAATAAGATATTACGTCAAACATCAACAATATCATCTGCTGTAGCTGATTTTATTGCGACAGAATCTGGCAGTGATGTTTTGGATGATGGTGATGTATCTAAAATCACCGCAAAATTAAATGGGGTGTTAGAACAAAAAATCAAAGCAGAATCTGATAATCGATTTATTCGGTTAAATACAAATACAAAAACATCTGGTTGTATCTTATCTAAAGCGGCAGATTTATATGACGACCAATCTATGCGGGATTTATCATTGTCGGGTTTCTTGCGTCCAAATGGTTGGGCGGACTTGGGCGGTTTGGCAATTCATGTAGCCCACCCCAGTGCGGGGATTCAACACTCAAGAGGAATTTCGTTTGAATATGGTAGTACATCTGGAGGTCAAAACGGGTTTGGAATACATACGTACGCGTTTGACAAAGATGGTAAGTTTAAAGGTAAAAAAAGAATTTTAACGGAGGATGACAGTAATAAAGCGCTGCTATCAGTAAATGGATGGTGGAAATGTGGTGATACGGGAATAATTATTCAGTGGGGGCAAGCGAATGGCTCTATGAATTTAAATGATTACAGAAACTTCACCATCCAATTTCCTAATGCTTGTTTACAGGTTGTTGCAACATATTCTGATTTTGGTCATTATGGAGCTGGGGTTGCTGCTATGCCTATTTCTGCAAGTCAGTTTATTGTAACATGCAGAAACTCCGCATACGCGTTAACAAGTGGTGTCGTGAGATATTTGGCGATAGGATATTAATTATGTATTTTTATAGCGCAAAGACAAATGCATTCTACCCTATAGAATTGGCACAAAATTATATTGCTTCTGGTTCATTGCCCGATGATATTATTGAAGTTGATATTGATGTTTATCAAGAATACGCCGCTAATAATGTACCGGAAGGAAAATATCGTATAGCAGGTCAAGATGGTTTACCGGAATGGGCTGATATTCCTCCACCAACAAGAGAAGAATTGCAGCAGTATGCTGAAAGTAAAAAGCAACAATTTATTGTAGAGGCCAGTCAGCAGATTGCACCATTACAAGATGCTGTTGATTTAGGGATTGCGACTAAAGAAGAGGAAACGGCTCTATCGGCATGGAAGAAATACCGAGTTATGCTGAATAGGGTTGATATTTCACAGACTTCTGATATTGAATGGCCGGAACAGCCAAAATAACGAGAATGGCCTGAATAAGTAGGCCATTCATACAATGGTTTTGTTAATTTTAGGTAATGGATCTGATTCGAAGTCAGCATATAATATTATTGCCAACCAATTGTTTGTAATAGGATTTTATTATTGAATATACTTGGCGGAAATCTTTGTGTTTTGGTTTGTAATATAATATTGAACAGTGAAAAAATAAATACTTTTTATCTTCTAGTTGATACCAAAAATTGGATATTTTGAATCAGTCTACTATTAAAGTCTGAGTTCTGTATTTAACAGGGCTCGGATTTTTTAATTTCAATATCAGATCAGCTGTGCTTGACGAACTTATCCAATTCCGCAGAACGGGAATAAATAGATGAGCTCAGATGATTTACAGTCGTGTAGGATCAGGCAGAGAAGGTCATGATAACTTTAAGGAGATCAAGAGTTAAAAATACAATTAATTTCTTGAGGAAAAAATTCAGGTTGTGATTTTATCTTTAATGTATTTAAATTAACGCTGAAAAATCACCAATAGGAGTAGTGTATGAGAACACTAATAGGTTTTTTGGCATTAATACTGTGCGGTGTGTCATTTCTATCATTCGGAGCGAGCTTTGATTGCGCAAAAGCCACTAGTAAGGCTGAAAAGTTAATCTGCTCGACCCCGGCATTATCCCAAGCTGATGACAACTTATATGTTGATTACCTTCAAGCTAAATTGGTTACGGATAACAATGCGGACTTTAAGGCTTTGGTAAAACAGAATTGGAAACTTCGCGAGAAATGCGTAGTAATTGAATGTCTTCAAGATTGGTATCAACGGTCATCTGAAATGTATAGAAAGATTGTCGCGGTTAAAACAACAGAGAACTGCTATAAAGAGAGGCAAAAAATTACTCTTGATGGCACATTATTAAAGATCACCTATCCTGGCCCGCCAAATTACGAAAGCGTGGAAAATGGGGATACTCCTGAGACCTATTGGGTATTACAGCCAGATAAACCAATTGGATGCGCTAAAGGGGCTCCGGAATGGGGTGATTATAACCTTATGCAACTGGTAGTCGAGTCTGATGATTTCTATGATATATATCGAAGCCTTATCGGACGTCGCGTAAGCGTAACTGGAACCATTATGTACGCGGTTACTGGACATCACCATACACCGATAATGCTTGAGACCCAACGAATTGAAGCTGCTAAATAATCTGGAATTAATAATAGTGGGTAACTGATGAAATATTGCCGGTAATTCGTAAGGCGGGAAGCTATTACCGGTCATTATTTGCTGAAATTCTTTCAACCTCAGAAGGTTGATTATCTGATCATTCATAAAAACGACTTTGTGTTTAGGGTGGTGAGCAGTCACTGTTCCATATACGATAGTTTCTAAGCATACTGCTAATGCAATTCTGAGACAGGCAGGTATTAAAGAAAAAATATAATGATTTACTTATTGACTTATGTGAAGAGTTCTTTTTTACAAGCGCCCAATTTTCATTAACCGGAAGGGCTGAGGTGAAGATAGAGTAGCTTGGCTCTTTTCTGTAAGTTAATATCATTGTGAAAATTATTAGATAATGCGATGTTTTTTTAGGTGGTAGAGACAAGTCTGATGAAAACTTTTAGTGATAAATGAGAAGGCGGAGTTTTTCCCAATTCTGTTACTTAGATATTCGTATCAAAATGCAAAAAGATTCAGTTTAGAATTTAAAACAGAAAGAATTGCAGGAATAGATAGAAGGAATCAGAGCAAAATAGCTTTCAGATGTTAAATATAGATGATTTGTATATGTTTTCGATTATAAAATATTGAACTGTTTATTACTTTAAATTATATAGAAACGATTAGCCTTATAAGAAATAAGAATACCGCATTATTATTTTTATGAACTAGACTTTGGTTAGTGTGAATTTCAGAGGGAGTATTTTTTCAATAATTTAATATGTTTATTACATCGGAAAATTATTTTATTTAAGAAATGTATATGAGAAAAAATGATTTTAAATCTTTAGGATAAAAAATTACAACAGACATTATCAGTGCTTTATTAATATAAAAAGGTATTGTCCAGCTTACAGATGTGATGGGCAATAGCGACACATAGGTGGTTACATAAAAATTTATTAAGGAAATAATGGATTCATTGCTTGAAGAAATTAATATACCTGTAAGTTCTCCTATTTTGTGGCCGTTGCTCTATTTTTCGGTAAAAGTTGTATATTATCCAAAAGGGGTAGAATGGCCAGAGAGTTTTCAATTTTATAGGCGTGTCAAGACCACGAAACATAGCATTTAACTATATTTTAAGGGCAGCATAATGAGCATATCTTTACTTGAAGAGATTCCGGTAGGAATACCACTTCCTTGGCCGACTGATGTACCACCAATTGGGTGGGTAAAATGTAATGGAGCGATCTTTGATAAAATTTTATATCCAAAATTAGCGGCAGCATATCCATCCGGTGTATTACCCGATTTACGGGGTGAATTTATTCGTGGTTGGGATGATGGGCGTGGGGTGGACATTAATCGATATCTACTTTCCACTCAACTGGCAGATATCGCTCCACATAGTCACAGGATTGGCCGGATGTGGTCCAGCTCAAATTCTGGGGCCGAAGGTTTGGGTACACCAAGCCGTATTCTTAATAGTGTCTACCAAAATGTTAACTATGGAATTGATACTCGCGGGCTAGGCGTTGCTATTGGAATGGGATCAGGTGGCTACGGTTATATGGATAATGTGATTGTTGCTTCAACAGGAATAGAAACACGTCCACGAAACGTAGCATTTAATTATATTGTGAGGATTGTCTGATGAATAAGGCTGTATTGGATAAAAATAATATTGCTATCAGTAGCGGAAATATCATTGTGTTTAATTATGATGCAATTACGCTGGAGTATTTAAACAGTACTGATGAGTATCTTCCCGTTGGTATCGGTCTTCCTGCTAACTCTTGCACAGATGCACCACCTGAGATTAAAGAGGGATATGTCGCCTGCCGTTCATCTGATTTAACCCATTGGCTGATTGTGCCGGATTACCGTGGAAAAACAGCTTACGACAAACAGACGCGTTTACCGCAGAAAATTACTGAAATCGGTGAGTTACCAGAAACTCTGACCTTCAAGAAGCCTGACACCGATTATGACAAATGGAATGGTGAAGAATGGGTAGTTGATAAAGACCTTCTCAAATCCAGTCAAATCAATGACGCAAAACAGAAGCAAGTAGAAATGTTGCGACATGCGAGTGACACTCTTTCATTATTGCAAGATTCTGTTGATTTAGAAATTGCGACTGACTCAGAGAAAGCCGCTCTGTTGGAATGGAAAAAATATAGAGTATTACTCGCTCGTGTAGATATTTTACAAACGCCTGATATTGAGTGGCCAGAGATGCCTAAATGAATGAAGCTAGGTAAAAGGAGTTTTACACCAGATAAGTCTCAAGCATAAAAAACCAACCGTAAGAGGTTGGTTTTTCTATGGAATTTACATATAGCTCTCTTATTTACTAACCGATCTTCAAAACTGAAACTCAAATGAATTTATGAGAATAATGGGCGTATATTTTATGAAGACGGTGAGCTATGTGATATTCCTAAATACTGTAGATTAAGTATTAGAGTTTAGATATTTAAAGATTCAGTGTGGAACATTAAGCGGAGAAAGTTGCATGAAAAGATAGAAGGAATAAGAGGAAAATAATTTTCAGATGTTAAATATAGATTTTTGAGTGTATTTTCAATTTCAGAATATTGAACTGCTTGTTACTGTTAATTAACCTGAGTTCTGGTTAAGCCGTCACTAATATGTCCATTTCTGAGCGGGAGATATTCAGTGACGGTTTGTTCTCTTTGAAACAATAAGCGATTAGCCCTCCTAACACATTCAACATGAATCCCTGTAGACTACGGTGTCGTGAGTGCTCTATCTGAGAAATATTCTTTAACTGATCATTGATGGTTTCTATGATGAAACGCTTTGATAACATTACTTTATCCCACACTGAGAGCGCTTTGGCCTTCATGTTACTGCGCGTATCCGTTATCAATGTCACCCCTGTTGCGTTTAAATCATCAAACAGAGCCTGACTGATATATCCCTTGTCGCCGTAAAGCGTTCCTGTTAATCCCGTTGCTAACTCACGGACAGGCTCCCGATCATCGACGTTACCCGGAGTGAGTTTAGCTGACACAATTTCTCCTTGATGATTGACTATCAGATGCAGCTTAAAACCGAAAAACCCTCCCATTGACCCTTTCCCTCGTTTCGCTATGCCGTCAAACACCTTATGGCGAGGGATACGAATGTTATGACAAACACGAATACTTGTGGAATCGACAAAAGCGAGTCCCGTGGGTTTCCCTTTCACCTGCGTCAAATAGCTACAAAGCGGTCCTAAAACTGAGGAAACGACGCCTAAGAACCGGGTATAGCTGAGCAGGGTGGGAAAGTCTTGTTGATGGCATCGTCGGACTAATCCAAAGTAGAAATTTTTGAAATCGCGATAATGTGACATATGAAAAGCAATCACAATGGTCATAATCTCGCTGGCGCTCATGCGGCCATGACGTCTGCGTTGACGATGTCCTTCCTCGATACACTGTTGTTCCCAGAGTGGAATGAATACACGGCAAAAATCATCGACATCGCAGAAGAGTTCAACTAGTTTATCCATGCCTGTTCCTAATAAGATCGTTTTTTTCTTGGTCGAAAATTTTGATCTTGGAACAGGCGCTTAGTTCCATTTTTTTATCCAGAGTTCAGGTTAATTATATAAAAATAGTTAGCCTTATAAGGGATAATAATGACGTATTATTATTTTTCTGAGTTAGACTTTGATTGGTGTGAGTTGCAAGGAGATTATTTTTGCAATAATTTAATATATTGATTATAAAGTAATATTATTTAATTTAAGGGTGAAATATGAATCATAAGAATGATTTTAAAGCTTTTTCTATTAGTGATAATGCGAATATAGTGAGTCAGAGATTATATGAAGAAAGTAAGGATTTGCTGACTGGGTTTCCGCCAAACGATGTTCCCACTCACTTGTTAAATAAAGTATTACGACAATCATCAACCATATCATCTGTCGTAGCTAATTTCATCGCGACACAATCTGGTGATGATGTTCTAGATGATGGAAACGTAGCTAAACTTACAGCCCAATTAAATAAAGCTTTAGAACAAAAAACCATAACAAAAATTCCAGATGCCTCATTAACACAAAAAGGCATTGTTCAGCTTACAGATAAAACCGGTAACAGTAATACCCTCGCGGTAACACAGAAGCTTGTTTCTGATGTAAATGATAATGCTAACAGCAGATTGTCCAAAAACCAAAATGGTGCAGATATTCCTGATAAAAATGAGTTTATGAAAAATTTGGATTTATTGGAAACGGTGAGTTTGGCTAAGAATGCTGTCCCAAGTAATAGGAATATTAACGGCAAGGAGTTGGGTGGGGATGTCAGTTTGAGTGCAGGGGATGTGGGGGCATATTCTAAATCAGAGTCTGACAGTCGATTTATTCAGTTAAATACGAATACAAAAACATCGGGCTATATATTGGTCAAATCTGCAAATTATTATGATGACTCTAATTCACGTCATTTGGGACATTCAGGTTTTTTAAGACCTAATGGAATTGATAATTTGGGTGATTTAGCAATTCACATAGCTCATCCTAATGTTGATGGTCCTGCACATGCAAGGGGAATTTCTTTAGGCTACGGAAGTAATAGTAATGCGTTTAGCATTTCTACTTATGCATTTGATGAAGATGGAAAATTTAAAGGTAAAAAGAGAGTTTTAACCGAAGATGACAGCAATAAAGCTCTACTATCAGTAAATGGATGGTGGAGATGTGGTGATACTGGAATGATTTATCAATGGGGGAATGTACCTATTGGTGATAATCAGGGAAAGATTGTAGACTTGCCTATTTTATTTCCAAATGGGATCTTATCGCTTCATGTAACCGCTATTTCATCAGCACTAAATAGCAATACTGATGTAACTTCTGCTTACGGAAAACCATTAAATAAGTCTCAGATACATATTTCTGCTTCATCAAATTACAATAACAATGGTATAAGTGGAGTTTATTTTTTTGTTATTGGTTATTAGGGAGAAGAAAGAATGTATTACTACAGTGCCAAAGCAAACGCATTTTACCCCATAGAGTTGAAACAGAATTATATTGACTCCAATTCATTGCCGGATGATATTATAGAAGTCAGCAACGATATTTATCAGGAATATGCAGCTAGTGGTGCTCCTGAAGGTAAATATCGCATAGCAGGTAAAAATAGTTTACCAGAATGGGTAGATATTCCACCACCAACACAAGAAGAATTGCAGCTACAGGCCAAAAATAAGAAACAACAATTAATCGTAAATGCAAGTAAACAAGTAGCTCCTTTACAAGATGCTGTTGACATAGGTATGGCAACAGAAGCAGAAAAATCAGCTTTACTCGAATGGAAAAAATATCGGGTATTACTCACTCGTGTGGATATTTTACAAACGCCTGATATTGAGTGGCCGGAGATGCCCAAATAAATGAAGTTAGGTAAAAGGAGTTTTATACCAGATAAGTCTCAAGCATAAAAAACCAACCGTAAAAGGTTGGTTTTTTTATGGGAAATTTACATACAGCTCTCTTACTTACTAACCCGTCTTCAAAACTAAGACTCAAATGAGTTTATGAGAATAATGGGCGTGTATTTTGTAAAGACGGTGAGCTATGCAATATTCCCTGAACGCTGTAGATTAGGTATTAGGGTTCAGATGTTTAAAGATTCAGTGTGGAACATTAAGCGGAGAAAATCGCATGAAAAGATAGAAGGAATAAGGGAAAAATAGTTTCCAGATGTTAAATATATAGATTTTTGGATATATTTTAAATTTTAAAATTTTGAATTACGTATTTCTGCCTATTATAAAAAAGCAGTTAACCTTATAGATTAATAAAAAACTGCATCATTCTTTTTATGAACCAGACTTTGATTAGCATGAGTCACAGGGAGTTGTTTTTACAATAATTCAACATGTTGATTATAAAGTAATATTATTTAACTTGAGGGGAGAGTATATGAGTTCTAAGAATGATTTTAAGGCTTTTTCTATCAATGATAATGCGAATGTAGTCAGTCAAGAAAGATATGAGGAAAGTCAGAGTTTGCAGACTGGGTTTTCACCAGATAATGTTCCCACTCACTTGCTAAATAAGGTATTACGTCAAGCGTCAACAATAGCATCTGTTGTGTCTAATTTTATTGCAACATATTCCGGCAATGATGTTTTGGACGATGGGGATATAGTTAAGCTCACTGCACAATTAAATGGAGCTTTAGAGCAAAAAATTGCAACCGAAGTACCAAATGCTTCATTAACACAGAAAGGTGTTGTTCAGCTTATAGAGGTGGTTGGTAATAGTAATACACTTGCTGCAACTCAGAAGCTTGTTTCCGATGTAAATAATAATGCTAACAGCAGATTGTCCAAAAACCAAAATGGTGCGGATATTTCTGATAAAAATGAGTTTGTGAAAAATTTGGGTTTGTCGGAAACGGTGAGTTTGGCTAAGAATTCAGCTCAGCGCGACTGGGTGAGCGGGAAATATGCGTTAAAAAAATCTCAAGAACAATTCACATGCAGTAGTTTAGATGTAGATGCAGATCACGAATATGCAAGTATCCGGTTAAAGAAAAAAGATGGATATTATATCCAGATGGCAACGAACCCTGACGGACAAGATCCACTGACTATCTATTACAGAGATAAAAGTGGCAATACCATTTATTACGCAAACTTACAGAAGAAGTCTGGAACATTAGCAATGACTGACGATGTTAGTTCTGTAAATATTCCAGTCGGTGCCCCCATCTTGCATTCGTCAAGATACACTCCGAAAGGGTATCTTTATTGTAATGGTCAGACATTTGATAAATCTCGATATCCACAATTAGCAGCGGCTTATCCAGACGGTAAAGTACCTGATTTGCGTGGTAAATTTGATACACTTAATTACATAGTAAGAGCAGTATGCAGCATAATGACTGAGCAAAAATACTCTTTAGAGCATGAAACAGCCGTGTTGGATAAAGACGGATTAGCAATTCAAGCAGGCTGGATAAAAATTTATCACACTAATCAAATTACACGAGAATTCACAAACTCTGATAGAGAATATCTCCTGTATCTTATACACATCTGTGAAAAGGGCGGGGGGGGGGGGGGCGGGGGGGGGGGGGGGGGGGGGGGGGGGGGGGGGGGGGGGGGGGGGTGGGG
>NZ_JAZGJN010000183.1:0-12997 GCF_038085095.1 Photorhabdus sp. P32
ACTATCGCTATGATGCCTTCGGACGACGGACGGAAAAACGGTGTATCCAGACCGGTAAGCTGATCACGTATTTGTGGGACGGCGATGTACCGGCGGAAATCCGCGAGTATCAGCACGGCCGGCTAAAAATGATCCGCCATCTGGTGTTTGACGGCTGGGAACTGATAGCGCAGCAAACGCAGCAGTTTACGCTCAATCTGGACAACCGGGTGGAACTGATGGCCGGAGAGGTGCAGACCCAGTATGCGGTCAGCGCCCCGACCGGGGAGCCGCTGGCGCTGTTCGACCCGGCAGGGAAACGGGTCTGGCGGCGACCGAAGCAGTCCCTGTACGGGCTGCGGCTGGGCGGACAGGCAGAGAATCCCGAACTGGACCCGGGCCTCCGATTCGCCGGGCAGTTATGGGATGAAGAGTCGGGGCTTTGTTACAACCGGCACCGCTTTTACTCACCGGAAGGCTGTTGTTACCTCAGTCCTGACCCGATTGGGTTAGCCGGTGGCCTTAATCCTTACAGTTACGTGCAGAATCCGACGGGCTGGATCGATCCGCTGGGATTGGCGGTGTGTCCAGAAAGGTATACGCGGTATAAGGAGTTTAGAAAACAAGGAAATACTGCATTAGGTGCGGGCAAATTATCAAAGAGTAAAGGTGGTTCATGGGGAAAATATTTAACTAAATTGACGGGTACTACCCCACCTCCAGGAATGTGGAGACCACATGCGCATCATATAGTTTTCCAAAAAGGTCCTACTGCGGCTAAACCATATATTAAAGATAGCCAGAGAATTTTGAGAGAAGCCGGGATTGACCCTAAATACGGAATTGAAAACCTAGTATGGGCGCCAAACAAAAATCATAGTGTAGAGGCAGCGAAAAAAGTTAATGATGTATTAAAAGAAGCGGTATCTTCGGGCAGATCAGTAAAAGATGCCTTAGCAGAACTAGGTGAATTATTCGCAAAAGATAAAATATTATAGTGCTGGAGTATATCTATGGATTTTCTAAAGTTAGAAAAAGACATTATTGACAGTGTTGCCAATGCTATAAAGCATATAAAAGAGAAGGATTATTGGGATGATATAAATTCTTTCTGTTTATATACAGATGAAAGTCTTATGTCACTTTCTTTACTATTTAATACAAATACGCACTTTCAATCAGTAAAAAATGACGAATATCCTCTAACGTACAAGTACAGTCCAGCAGAATGGTTTAGTGAGACTATTTCTGAAGATGATGATGAGTATCTGTATAAAAACATTGCTTTTTCTTCCGTATCATCACAAATGATGGCATTTTCCATGAGTGATGAATTTGAAGAAGATGAAGATGAAGATGAAGATGAAGATGAAGATAGAGATGATGTTATTAAAGCGTGCTTGAGTGCAATCAGACATTGTATCGATGAGAATATATTTCAAAAGCCAAAATCAATAATATATTTATTTATGATGAGCGATGGTTATGATGAAATGGAAGTATTGACTTGGAATAAATCATTGAATGAACCCTCTATCAAAAAAGAACTCACTGAATGGGTTAAAAATGAATTATAAAAATAGCTCATTTACAAATATATAGTTGTGGTAATTTTGATAACGCTAGCATAATTGCTAGCGTTATTTCTTAAGGATAATATAGAAATATTTATTCCATTTTATAATCCCCAATCAGTTCCCGCATCCGTAGCTTAATTTCACTAAGCTAACGTTGCGCTGTAAGGCTCCGGTGAACTCACCTTGCGTTGTCAGATAACAACAAAATGGGATGTTAACTGAAGGGATGACCCGGCCAGAAGAGCAGCTCATTCAACCGATTATGTGGTGAGCACCCATCAGGGAACGGTGCGGGAAATTCTGACGGAAGAGGGGAAACTGCTCTGGGCGGGCCGGCTAGCTCACCTAGAGCAAGCCGGAGTGCTGGCCGGAGCTGACGGTCAATGACCCGTGGAACCTTACGTGTAATCTGCGGTTTTGTGGTCAGTACGAAGACAGGGAAAGCGGTTTGTTTTATAATCGGCACCGTTATTACGAGAGTGAAACAGGCCAGTACTTATCGCCAGACCCGTTGAACTTAGCCGGAGGAGTAAATCCTTACAGTTACGTGCATAATCCGGCGAACTGGATTGATCCGCTCGGATTAGAGGGATGTTCAGGGGCTGAATCTCAATCACCATCAGACTTTGCTAGAAGCTGGCAAGGACAAGGCGATTATCCCGGCGTTGATCGTTTCCGAGATATCACAGTCAAGAAAGGCACAATATTGATGGCAGGTGCACCAGGCCAAGGAAGTTTCTACACAACCGTTAGAGCGGTTGAGAGGAGTGGATACTCTAAAGAAGGTGTGTTTAAAGGATTACAGGTAATACCCCATAAAGATTTCGGATATAGGCCGGGTATGACAGCCTATAGAGTTCTAGAAGATACACCTGCTGCCTTTGGTATAGTGAGAGCTAACCCTCATGCTGGTCCCGGTGGACTACCTCAAATAGTTATTAAAAAATACGATGGGATTTTAGAGCCTTTATATTCGGTGAAGTTAAAATGATATACGCTAATGGTAATGTGAATTTAAATGGAATAATAATTAATCCATTAATTAAAAAAGATATTTTTCTAGAAAAAACATCAGAGCTTAATCCAGAAAAAATTTATATTTTTGGAAATAGAATCCGTTATTCTATCGATAATATATTGTTTTTAAATGTAAACTATATTGTCAGCGCTGTTTTTCAGGATGAATTTCTCATTTATATTGAATTGCTTCCGTTCGATAAGGAAATAGAAAATAAAATCAATGTATTTACCAATGAAAACCAAATGAGAAATAAATTGATCAATGATGATTTATTAAAATCACTATTTGGTTCATCAAAGAAACTTTATTTTCCATGGGGAAGTATTGAGTCTATAGCAGATACTAGATCAGGTATGTCATACATATCTATTTCTTATAAACACGATAATCACTGAGTTAGATATGAATAGCCGGAAAGATCCGCGTGATCTTCCGGCCTTCTTCTGATCTTGATCTACCGTGGTGCATACCCTCGGTAAGCCAACGCCGATCGGAGCTTACCGAGGGTATCCTTAATCTGATACGCTTCCTCATTCACCGCGCAGGCGCGTATCTCCGCCCAGTTCAGCCGTGTGCTAAGGCCAGTGCTTCAAAAATGAAATTTTCTTTATCCATGATCAGGACAATATTATTGAAATGACGCTTAATGATGCTTTTCATCCACATGAAGAAAATATGATTTTAAAAACAATAATCAAATGGATATGAAAAATAAAATTTTGTCAGGACATTTATCTACAACCAAATGTGGGAGAGTAAATTAATGAATTGTTATGTATTAATGAATGATTATAATTCTTCACTCATGCCAAGATATCTTCATGCTATAGTAGATACCGAGAAGCAAATTAATGACAAATGGGATTATGAAGGCTCCAGGCATAATATGCCTTATTATCTATTAGATAAGTAACGCCCTAATACTTTGTATTTATTATGTAATAAAAATATTAGGAAACTGGGATTTAATTATTATCAACACAATATGACTCATATCCTATCTGATAGATTTCTCGATATTATCAATGAATTTAAATTAAGCGTTCATGTTTTAAAGAAATTAATTGCGACATCTATTAAATATGGAAGTTTAATTCCTCATAAATTATCTTTTCATAATGAATCATTAAATTATGATATTTTTTCAATACGAACTACTTTATTAGCAGGATTTATCTTTATTTCAGAAAAAGTAGCTAACAAATTCAGTAAAGAAAACATCAAAGGAATAAAGCCAATTAAATTAGATGAAGTCTTGAATCACTATTGTGTAAATTTTAGGTACGACATTAAAGCTAATGTCAAAAAAGGGAAAATAAAATTACCCTAAGCTAATAGCAAAAAGCCAAAAAGATCCCCGTGATCTTTCAGCTTTGTTATTTTTATATTTAAAATAAATAGCTTACAGGGTTAGACTTATATATTAAATATATAATTTAAATCAAAAAAATATAAAATAAATAAGAAGATAAATAAAGAAATAATACAGAAAAATATAAGATTCATAGTAAATATATACATAGGCTATATTTTAGCTATTTTATTCTGTTTTCTCTCTGAAACAGCAAAAAGCCGGAATCGCTTCCGGCCGGCTTCTTACCAAGGTGAATACCCGTGCGTAATGCTCCGGTGAACTCATATTTTAATTAACTCTCATTTAAATCTAATTTCTCGGTTTTGTCATAAATACTTAATACATCTTTCCATTTTATCCTTAACTGATTTCTTTTTTTTACTTTAGACAATCCTCCCTGGTACTTTATATTAACTCCCGGATCATAATATATTTTACTTGATTCAAGTGCACTTAGAAATTTAGTAAGACTAGCACCTGTAGCTAGTACAATTTGGGGACCAAACTTATAGTATGGGATATCATCATTTTTTACATCATACGAAACAAAACACGTTTTAGAATGTTTCCGTTTCCAGTGATCTAATAATTTTCCGAAATTCCAGCCAGCAGCAATATTACCATTTATACTCCTAAGTACTAATCCACCATCAGGATCTATAATTTTTTTCTTATCAAAATCATATCCTTCAAGATATAAAGTCAGCTTCGTTTTTTCATTTAACAATCCGATTTTATGTATACTGGCAAAATCGACTCTATCCTCTTTTTTACTGGATGCATAATCACTCATAAATTTATGTAAACTTTCTATGTATTCCCCTTTATTTGGTTCTGGTGTCATTAAAGTTACAACGCTTCCTGAATGTGTTTTTAATTCCCAACCAGAAAAATCAGGCCCAGATCTGCCATTTGGTATAATTCCAAATAAACTTTCCAGAGTAAAACCTGCCCCATTTCTTGCTCTATATTCAATTACATTACCATTTTTATCCAGTCTTTGCGATTTAATAAAACCATAAGAATAAATTTCCTTCAAACGAGTTATAAGATCACTACGACTGTCTTTAATATTAGAGTAATATTCATAAAAAACAGAGAAAACAGGATTCATTAAATTTTTATCTATTAATTCTCTGAGCTCAATGGAAAGAGCGTCTTCCCAAGAGCTCATATAAGCAAAAACCATGTCTTCACATATACCAAGAATTAAATAACGATTCTTATCACATCTATTTATTCTTTCCTCTTTCGTTGGAGGTTGCATTAAATGAGATGGTGATATTGAACAACCTTTTATAATTCCCGACAGGCGAATTTCTGGATAGTTAGGATATAAAATAATTTGAGAGCCATGTGCCTGTTCTTTACAACTGTCAGTATTTATCCAAAATAAATTTAATGCGGCCTTAAATATCGCACCTTTTTTTGACATACCAGCACTTTGCAGTTCACCAACAGGAATACCCTGCATGACAGAAAAATCCGTTCCTAAATATATCTGCTGTTTAGAATTGTCATTGTTTGTAAGTGGCTTAACTATAATTTTTTTAGCTCCTAAATCCTTCATGACAACTGATATTTTATCTATATTTATCAGTTTATTAGCCATCTTCTGCTCCATCCATTAATCATAATCTTTCTATAGATTAACTCTATTAAAGCAAAAATAGAATGCCACACAGAAGAATAGATTATTTTTCAAACAAAATAAATTATAAGTGGAAGCGATTTAGTATGTAATGTAACTGTATCTTACAGAAAATAGTCAAAAAACACTTTTAATTCAAATAACTATTCATTTTTCTATAAAAGTATTTTATGTATCCCCACTGTATCAATTTCCGCATGAGTTTCACTGGCACATAGCCATTCTTCAATTCTTTCTGACAACTCATTATCTGTCAGTTTCAAACGTCCTCTCAAAGTACATTCCCAAATAACTAATATCTTCCAGCTATTATCCGAAAGAGAGCTCATAACAAATTGATCTCTTTTGATATTTTTCTCAATTTTATCTAACCAGAATTCAGTTCGGGTTGCTGGAGTTTTGAAGAGATGACAATTATGCCCATGCCAGAAACATCCATGAACAAACAAAACAGCCTGATATTCATCAATAACGAAATCAGGCTTACCCGGGAGCTCCTTTACCTGCACTCTATAAGTTACCCCAAGGTCATGGAGAATTTTAACGAGCTTTTTTTCTATGGCTGTATCACAGTTACGAATTGCTCTCATATTTTTACTACGAGTGGATGGATCGTGAACATCAGCCATAATTTACTTATGCCGCCTGATCTTTGTTTATCTGCTGTTGTTTCACTGCTTCCGCTATATAAGGCGCTAATAATTTAGCAACAGCTGTAAATACAGGCACAACAACTGAGTTTCCAAACTGTCGATAAGCTTGTGTATCTGAGACCGGAATATGAAATGTTTCTCCCTGAGGAGACTCAAATCCCATTAGCCGTGCGCATTCTTTCGGTGTTAAACGACGCGGGCGATTTTTCTGGTTATCTGGATTATCAAAATCCTGTTCCCCAAGTTTTTTATTCCATCCCCGGTCAATAAGGATTTCTGAGCCATCTTTATGGTAACGCGCAGAAAGCGTGCGAGTAACGCTATCCTTATTGTTGGGATCTATAAGGCCAAATCCAAAGCCATTTCCTTTAGCCTGATGTTTTCTGGCATAATTATATAAATATTTCCAGAGATTAGGTGTAAGAATATATTTACTGTCAACTTCTGGTTCAAGTAAATCCTCAAGTGCCAGTCGTTCTTTCGGGAAATATCGACTAATATCTCTAAGTGTAAATCCCTGATGAATATTCAGATCTTTTCGAAAACCAACCAACACAATCCGTTCCCTATGCTGAGGCAAAAAATATTTTCCATCAATAATTTTGGGATCATTCGGTCCCATGATATCAGCGTCAGCAATAGCGTATCCTAACTCATTCAATGTATTCATAATAATACGGAATGTTTTGCCTTTATCATGACTTTTTAAGTTCTTAACGTTTTCCAGAAGAAAAATAGCAGGTTTTTTGGCTGTAATAATCCTAGCCACATCAAAAAAAAGAGTTCCCTGTGTATCGCACTCAAACCCATGAGCACGACCAAGAGAGTTCTTTTTCGAAACACCTGCTAACGAAAATGGCTGACATGGAAAGCCTGCCAAAAGAACATCATGATCTGGAATTTCTTTATCAATATTTTTATAAGCTTCTTTTTCATCTATTTTGGGGTTTCCACTTAATGTTATTTCACGAATATCAGAATTAAATTTATGGGACTCCGGATCACAATACCAGTTTGCTTTGTAAGTTCGAACAGCATCTTTGTTCCACTCGCTGGTAAAAACACACTGGCCGCCAATTTCTTCAAAACCTTTTCGAATTCCTCCAATCCCTGCAAAAAGATCAATGAAACGGAAACCATATCGAGGATGATTTTTGGGTGGTTCAGGAAGCATTTTTTGGAGCATAGCAACCTCAACTTCTGTTAACAATTTTTGGACTGATTTTCCGTTAAACCAGCGATTTAAGGTTTCACGAGTCCAGTCGTTATAACTTACTTTACGCAAAAGTTCTGCAATAGTTTTTTGATCATAAGACTCAAAAAGTCGCCCCATCAGCTTTTTATCTTCTGCCAACTTTTGCTGCTGAAATAACTTTGATTTTTCATGAAGATCCTGGGCATAAGAAAAAAATTCTTTCATTTTATTTATCCGTAAAATACTTTATTTAGTGAAATATTATCACTCAATTGACCCAGATGAAAGATGTTTGTGGATATTTATACAGTTATTTACTTTACTCAGTGATTCAATCTGACCATTTTAATAGATTAAGACACTATTTTCAGACGAAATCCTCTATCCATCATCTTCAATCCAAAATAAAAACATTATTCAAATAACCAAATATCATTAAGTTACAGATTTTTTATCCAATAGCACGAGATTGAATAACTAAATGACTAATAAGACCCGGCTGGCAGTTTAAACAGACTCACCCGCTGGAAACCCTGTCTGCCCGCTGGCTGGCGACGGTTATCAGAAAAACTACCGGGCAGGGGACGAGGTCCTGGCGCAGGCCAGAACCTTCCTGTCGGTTCCGCCGCCCAAAGGCGAAGACCGCAACGGGAATTTACAGCTGCCCCTGCTCAATCCTATCCGCGAGGCGACGCTGGCCTACGGGGATTACCATCATAAAGGGCTGCTGGCGGATATGGGGCTCTATCAGGGCGCGGATATCGGCCCGTATGTGGAAAACACCTACCTGCAACTGCTGTCTCAGCGCTTCCTGCCCGCCTTAATGAACGGCCTGCTGGACGACCTGAACCGGGCGCCTAAAGGCAGCGAAGAAAAACTGGAAGTCCTGCGCATCATGCGGATGCTGGAAGACGGCAGCGGCCGCAATAAAGCGCTGGTCGAGCAATATATGCGGACGCGCTGGAGTCGGGCTTTTAACGGTCAGCGGCCGTTACAGGCGCAGTTACTGACTCACCTGGACTATGCCCTGGACCACACTGACTGGCGGGCCGCGCGGGAGGCGGGCGATCAGGCCGCCATCAGCAGCTTTGCGCCTTTCAAACTGCCGCTCATGCAGGCCGAGAAAGAACTGAGTCAGCTCTCTATTTATCAGCGCGTCTATCAGAACCTGCGCATTAAAGCGCAGGATTCACTGCCGCCGCCCCTTAACCTGCGCGACCAGATCGGCCCGAGCTTTGACAGCCTCTTTATTGCCAATAATGACAGGCAACTGATTATCCCGCAGTTCCTGACGATAAACGGCCTGAACAACTACTTCGTCAAACAGGACGACCAGCTGATCGACCTTACGGTCATGGACAGCTGGGTGCTGAACCTGTCGCACAACGTGCAGTACAGCGACACCGACCGCCAAGAAATCCAGCGACAAATCACCGAGCAGTACCTGGGGGACTACACCGCCACCTGGCGCGGGGCCATGAACAATCTGGATATTCGTGATTTTACCGATATCCCGCAGGCCATCAGCGCCATTGAACAGGTCATCAGCGGCGAACAACCCATCAGCCGCGCCCTGCAAATCCTCAGCGACAACACCCGTCTGCCGGTGATTAACGAGACGCTGCCGGCCAAAGAACAGCAGCAGTTACGCGATGCCCCCGATTACCGCCTGCGGGTGCGTATTAACCGGGAATTCGCGCCGGAAACCGCGGTGCTGGTGGAATACGGCGACAAAAACAGCACCTTACAGGAGGTTTATCAGAAACTGGTGGAACTGCACCGTTACCTGCTGGCCATTCAGAACGCGCCGGTACCGGGTAAAGCCGCCCTGAACGCCGTTCAGCAGCGGCTTGAACAGAATAACAGCGACCCGATTTTCGACGTGCAGCAACTGGCGAAAAACCTGCCGGCGCCGCTCAACCGCTGGGTCGGCGAACTGGCCGAACAGACCTGGCGGGTGGTGATGATGGCAGCCGTCAGTTCGCTGGAAATCGAATGGAGCGACACCGTGGTCAGACAGTACCAGACCTACCTGGCCGGACGTTATCCGTTCGACCCGGCAGCCACCCAGGATGTGCCGCTCAGTGAGTTCGACCGCTTTTTCCGCCCCGGCGGCACGCTGGATGCCTTCTATCAGCAGAACCTCAAACCGTTTGTGGAAAACAACCTGACCCACAGCGCCGACGGCAAACAACTTATCCGCCCGGATGTGCTGGCGCAACTGAAACTGGCCGACCGTATCCGCGACACCTTCTTCACGCCGCAAAACGGTCTGGGGACCCAGTTCGCCATTGAGCCCCTCAGCCTGACCGGCAATAAACGCCGCAGCCTGCTCAATCTCGACGGCCAGCTGCTCGATTATGCCCACGGCCGCAGCAGCATTGCGCACCTCATCTGGCCCAACTCGATGCGGGCCGGGGTGGAAAGCCAGCTCACGCTGATACCGGACGCCAGCGGCAAATCCCCGCGCGCCATCCGCTTCACCGGCCCGTGGGCGCAGCTGCGTCTGATTAACAGCGGCAAACTGACCAACGTGCGTCAGGATTCGTTTGACGTGCGGTTCACGGTGGACGGAGGCGACATGACCTACCGTATCTACGTAGACGAATCTGACAACCCGTTTGCCGGCGGCCTGTTCAGTCAGTTCAGACTGCCTGACACGCTGTATTAATGGCAAATTTTATTCATTGCAAAATAGCAACCCATCCCTGTCCTCCGCGCCGGCGGAGGCAGGCTAAAGGATGAACGGCCATGCGTGAACACCCTGAAAACCTGATTATCCGTGCCGGCGGCAACCCGATGCATCTGCCGGCGTTCACGGCAATCCGCGAAGAAATCAACAAAATCAACCACCCGTCTCAGCCGGCAGTGAACTGGCAACTCATTGAATCGCTGGCCCTGACGCTGTTTCGCACCCACGGCGTCGATTTGCAGAGCGCGATTTACTACACCCTGGCCCGCATGCAACTCAGCGGTCTGGCGGGCTTTACCGAAGGCTGCGAACTGCTGGCCGGGGTGATGGTCAGCCAGTGGGACGCGCTGTGGCCGCCGCAGCCGGCGGTCCGTACCGACATGCTGGACTGGTTTAACACCCGCAGCGGCAACGCCTTACGCCAGCATGATTACACTCCCCGCGACCTGCGGATGATTTACCGGGCCGAGCGGGCCTTACAGCTCATCGTCGACCAGCTCCAGCAGTCCGACCTGAAACGCCTGCCGAAGGTCGAAAACCTGCTGTGGTTCTTCCAGAACACCGCCAAAAAACTGGAACAGACCCGACTGCTGCCCAAACCGGCCGCCAAACCGGTACAGATGCCGCCGCTGGTTTATCTCGCCGGCACTGAACCGGCGCCGCCTGAACCGGACACGGACGACAGCATGAGTGATGACCGCAGCCAGCCCAAAGTGCAGGTCCGTTTCCCTGAACCCCCGCCGCGACCGATGAGCGCATTACAGGGGTTCGGACTGGGCGTATTACTGGGGGTGTTTGTCCTGACCGGCAGCTGGCTGGGCCTTTACCGGCCCTTACAACAGCAGATGACGGCCATCACCGGCACCCCGGACGGGGCCAGACTGGCCTGGCTGTCTCATCCCGACCTGCAAACCTACGCGCAGCAGTTAACCCGGTTAGCGGACACCTCC
This sequence comes from Photorhabdus sp. P32, assembly GCF_038085095.1. Classification (NCBI taxonomy): domain Bacteria; kingdom Pseudomonadati; phylum Pseudomonadota; class Gammaproteobacteria; order Enterobacterales; family Morganellaceae; genus Photorhabdus; species Photorhabdus sp. P32. The sequence goes on from NZ_JAZGJN010000183.1 coordinate 11,073, forward strand.
CCGCTGGTCGTCCTGCAACAGGCTGAGCAGCTCACCGGCACGGCGCAAAAAACCTGGCCGCAGGACAGCCGGCAGCAGCATGAAACGCAGCGCTGGCAGCAGCTCCAGGCTATCCGGCTGGAGACTGCGCCGGCACCCGGCAGCTGGCGCCAGACCCGGCATCAGCTCCAGCTGCTGGCGGACAAAATCCTGGAACAGGAGCGCAACCGGGGCAGTTTCACCCTCTCTTACCTGAAAACCGCGATTTATCAGATTCAGCACAGCCACAACCGTGACGTTCCGCTGGAAGAGCTGCTGCGCCAGCTTGCCGCTGCCGTCGAACAGGGGCAGGCCGTCTCCCCGGCGCTGATAAAAAAGACCGACGACCGTTTTAACGCCCTGCTCAGCCGGTACTACGCGTTGCAGCAAGCCGCCGGACTGACCGCAGCCCCTGAACAACACCGCCCGTAAATTCAGAGAAGGAACCCTTATATGTCATTTCAGCCCAAAAAGACCGCCGGCCACCTCGCGCAGCACATCGCCGACCGCCTCAGTTCCCCCGACGCCGGCGGCTTACAGTTCACCCTCACCGCCGGCGGACTGCCGCCGCACACCTTTGTGGTCTCCGCCTTCACCCTGAACGAAGCCTTCTCCACCCCGTTCACCCTGACCGTCAGTTTAGCCAGCGCCGACCCGGCCGTCGATTTCGCCGCGGTGCTCGACAACCGCGCCACCCTGACCATCCTGCGCGCAGGCAAAGTCGAACGCACCGTCACCGGCATGGTCGCCTGCTTTGAGCAGGGCAACACCGGCAAACACCAGACCGGCTACAAAATGACGATCCGGCCCGATATGTGGCGCACCACCCTGCGCCAGAATTCACGCATTTTTCAGCAGCAGGATATCCAGACCATTATCACCACCCTGCTCAAAGAAAACGGCGTCCGGGATGTGGCGTTCAGTCTGCGCAACCCGCACCCGGAACGGGAGTTCTGCGTCCAGTACCGGGAAACCGATTTTGCCTTTCTGCAACGGCTGACCGCCGAAGAGGGTATTTTTTATTTCTTTGAATTCAGCGGCAATAAAAACACCCTGGTGTTTGCCGACGATGCCGGCGCCGTGGTCAAAGGCCCGGTACTGCCCTATCACCCCGGCGACGCCGAACAGGCCCGGCAACTGTGCATTACCCGGCTGACCCGCCAGGCGCAGGTGCGACCGGCGGCGGTGGAACTCAAAGATTACACCTTCAAAAACCCGGCCTGGGCGGCGGAGTTCCGTCATCAGATGCGGGAGCAGGACCTCCAGCATACCGGCTATGAACACTTCGATTTTCCCGGCGGTTTCAAAGACGGGCAGCACGGCGCCGATTTCACCCGCTACCGGCTGGAAGCCCTGCGCAATAATGCCCTGACCGGTGACGGTGAAAGTAATGCCGCCACCATGCAACCCGGCGTTCTGTTCACCCTGACCCACCATCCCCGGGACGACCTGAACCGGCTCTGGCAACTGGTCGGCGTCATCCATCACGGCAGCCAGCCGCAGGCGCTGGAACAGGCCGCCGGGGAGAGCGGCACCGTGATGAGCAACAGCTTCACCTTCATTCCCTATAACCAGCACTGGCGCCCGGCCCCGTTACCCAAACCGGTCGTGGAGGGCCCGCAGATAGCGAAAGTGGTCGGCCCGGAAGGCGAAGAAATCTACTGCGACGCATACGGCCGCATCCGCCTGCAATTCCTCTGGGACCGCTACGGCCGGAGCAACGACAACAGTTCCTGCTGGATACGGGTCACCCAGCCCTGGGCCGGTCAGGGCTGGGGCATGCTGGCGATACCGCGTATCGGGCAGGAAGTGGTGGTGGACTTTCTTAACGGCGACCCGGACCAGCCGATAGTCACCGGCCGCACCTACCATGCCGGCAATCTCCCGCCGGGCGCCCTGCCGGGCAG
>NZ_JAZGJN010000184.1:0-13671 GCF_038085095.1 Photorhabdus sp. P32
AAAAATTCATCTATCTTTTTAATTATTAATTCTGGGAATAAGAATAATAAGCTAACTATTCATAGAATAATGCACCCATCGGGCAAGATGTAAACACAATAACCAAACGACAAATCATCGTTGTACGATAGTAACTTCATTTAAACCAAAAAACTGACAGCCACCAGCATAAATAACCGATAACTGTCAGACCAAACCTAAAACAATCCATTGTGGAACTTCAATCACTATTTACTATTCAAAATGGCCCATGACCTGATTAAAGGGCATCAGCTACAGCATTAACTTGTGCAGCCAAGCTTTCCAAACCACCACCCGACAAATACCACAGATCAGATTTTAGGTAAGTGATTTTGCCATTCTTATATGCTGAAGTAGATTTTACTTTATCATCTTCAAATTTTTGTTTGTCCAACTTACCTGCGCCAATTGCTTCACTACGGTCAATAATGAGAATCACATCAGGATTAGCTTTAGCAATCATATCAGGAGTCACTACAACGAATTTGTTTTTATCTTCACCAGCAGGAATAGATAATTCTGCTTTCTGCGCCTTAACCACGTCATACACTACGCTCTGGTCGTTCAGCACTAATTTACCTGCGTTATGCAGCAATACTAAAACTTTTGCATCAGAAGATTTAGCTTTATCCTGAGCTTTAGCAATAATTTTTTCCAGCTCAACAATCTGCTCTTTCACTTCACTCTGTTTATTAAACAATTCACCTAATAACGTTATGTTACTTTCAACTGAAACCAGATAATTTTTGCTATCAATACCCAAATTAATTGTCGGTGCTATTTTTGACAGTTTTTCATAGAAAGGAGTTTGACGCCCGCTAATAACGATTAAATCAGGTTTAAGTTGCGCCAGTTTTTCCAGATTTGGCTCTTTCATACCCCCCGCATTTTCTACCCCTTTAGGTAAGCTATTACGGAGATATTCAGGCGTATTACCAGTAGGTAATGCAACAACCCTATCTGATAAACCTAATTTAACTAATGAATCATAAATACCGAAATCAAATGAAACAACTTTCTGAGGATTCTTTTTGACCTCAGTTTCACCGGAAAGGTGCTTAACTGTGATCTTATCATTAGCCTGAGCGGTAACTACATTAGGTGTAACTACAGCAGATTTCTGACTAAATGCGGAATGGCTTGCAACAGCAAATAACGATACCAGAACGACAGGGATTATCTTTTTCATATATCGCACTCCAAGAAAGGATATTTAGTAAACATTTGCATTCTAGGTAGCGAAAAAAATATGTCAATCTAAATAAGAATCAATTTCAAATTGATTCTTATTTGTAATTATTAGCAATTATTTAATAGAATTCAGTAACTCAATTCTCTGTTGCTCAAGGCCACTGACCTTACCACAAACCTCTTTGCCAAAACGCTGGAAATCTTCTTCCTGAACCCGCCATTCAGCTTTCAAATCATTCTGCAATCCACCCAAACTACCAAGCAATGATTGTAATGCCTGATTATTATCACCATTCAGGCTAAATTGTTTATTACCAATCTCATTAATACTGTCCTGCAAAACCCCACCAAGACTTTGCTCGATTAAGCGACGGCTATCTTTTTCAACCTGTTTAATCGCTTGATGGTGGAATGCCATACCATCGGAGCGAGTTTCAATAATTCGGTTTATTTGCTGATTAAGCTCTGATTCAAGATCAGACAACCGATTACGCACATTGCTATCCTTACCAATAGTATCTACTACCACTTTATCCAAGGATTTACGGGCCGTTATCAGGCGTTTTCCGGTTTCTTGTTTTATCCAAGGCAAATCCTGCCGCAAAGCCTGCTGATAACGTTGTGCTTTCTGACGCTGTTCAGTATTTAAATTTAAGTTCTTACCATCGCGAATTACTGAACCATCAGGTGAAATCTGGAGATTGCCACTTGCCCCCACAACTTGAACTGATTGAGAAGTAATAATAATGTCATTCTGTGGATTTACCTGGCATTCATAACCTGCTTGAGTCTGAGCAGCAAATAGCAAAGATGCGGCAATAATAATTTTGCGTAACATGTTTTCTCCTAAGAAAATCACCTAAGAATTAAAAAACAGATCGACCAACACGATCGGCTAACAATTCTAGGGCAGCACAACCCGCTAAAGAGTTCCCCGATCGATCCAATTCCGGTGACCAAACAGCAACTGTGAACTCTCCCGGCACGACACATACGATCCCACCACCAACGCCAGATTTCCCCGGCATACCGATTCTGAATGCAAATTCACCAGAACCATCATACATACCACAGGTCATCATCAGCGCATTAATCTGTCGGGCCTGACGTGGACTGAGAATCTGCTGCTCAGAACCTATCGTACTCCCCTGATTCGCCAAATAAATAAAACACTTAGCAAGCTCAATACAATTCATTTTCAAAGCGCAATAATGAAAATAAGTTTGCAGTACCGCGAGCACATCATTATCGAAATTACCGAAGGATTTCATCAGATAGGCAATCGCCGCATTGCGGTGAGAATGCTCCATTTCAGAACGGGCAACTTTGTTGTCGTAACAAATATCAGGACAACCAGCAAGTTTGCGCACCACTTCCAACATACGCTGTTTAGGCGCACTCAATCGCGACTGCAACATGTCACATACAATTAATGCGCCTGCGTTAATAAAAGGGTTACGGGGTTTGCCTTTTTCCAGTTCCAACTGAACTAATGAATTAAATGGCTGACCAGAAGGTTCCTGCCCGACCCGTTGCCAGATCTCTTGTTCCTGATAGCGCGTCATGGCTAAAGTCAGGCTTAATACCTTAGAAATAGATTGAATCGAAAAACGCCTCTCAGCATCTCCAGCATGAAATATCCGCCCATCGATGGTACAGATAGCTATTGCCAAGTTATCAGCAGGAACTTCCGCCAGTGCAGGAATATAATTTGCCACTTTCCCTTGGCCAATCAGGGGACGAACTTGTCGCAAAATATCCGACAATAACGTATTAGAGAACGTTGTACTCACTGATTTTACTCCAGACAGGGGTACTCATTAACCACCAGTAACCCCTGTTGTAATTCATGCAAGCTATTTTATAGCGATATACCCATTATCTTTCAAGTTGCCTCTTTGTTGGCTGCACTCACTCACCCCGGTCACATCGTTATCTATGCTCCCGGGGATTCGCTCCCTTGCCGTCGCGATGCATCTTGAAATCCATTGGGTATAGATTAATCAATCCCACCAAACATCAAACAGTTCAGAGGTCATGACATCTTCCATACCGCGATCCTTCAACCACTTTTCAACCAATTGGCGATGCTCTTCTGTACACATACCAATTTTTTGCAAACAGATTAAGCCTTCCCAATGCAGATAACCGCTGGCATCCAATGCTAAGCCATTAGATTCGATCAATTCATCAATAAACGCATCGACAGTGCTATCGATAATATCTACAGGTGTATTAGACGGGAAGCTCCACTTAACAGAAAAGCCTAATTCTTTGAATTCATCAATATGCATCTTTTTACGCAAACGACGACTGCGGTTTTTAGCCATTACTTAATCCTCTTAAACATTATGTCCCACACGCCATGCCCCAACCGCTGACCGCGCAATTCAAATTTCGTTATCGGGCGTGAAGATGGACGCGGTACATAATCACCATTTTCAGACAAATTAAGGTAATTATCTACGCCATTCATCACTTCCAACATATGCTCAGCATATGGCTGCCAGTCAGTCGCCATATGGAATACGCCACCCACTTTCAACTTGCTTCTTATCAGTTCAGCAAATGGCGGCTGTACAATCCTGCGTTTATTATGACGTGCTTTATGCCACGGATCTGGAAAGAAAAGCTGTACCATTTCCAAACTATTATCCGGGATCATGTTTTCCAGCACTTCAATCGCATCATGGCACATCACCCGCAAGTTACCGATATTTTCATCTTCTGCGGAAGCCAGACAAGCGCCGACGCCAGGTCCATGAACTTCAATCCCAAGGAAATCTTTTTCTGGATTCTGACTTGCCATTGTGACAAGCGATGCTCCCATACCAAAACCAATTTCCAGTACTACAGGAACTTCTCGCCCAAAAAGCGCCGCCAGCTCCAGCTTTTCCGCCTGATACTCAACACCTATTTTTGGCCAGAGATTATCAAGTGCTTGTTGCTGACGATTAGTTAACCGACCCTGACGACGAACAAAACTCCTAACACGGCGCAACGCCCTGCCATTTTCATCAAATTCCGGCGAAATTACGTTATTTATCATGGTATTTCTGTCAGTTTTAAAGGCATTTATTCAGCCGTTTATGGCTGCTTTACCAGCAAACCACCTAAAGAGAGCGCATTATCCAAAGATGGGCGATTTTAGCAAGTCCGATCGTGACAAGTACAATTTTAATACGAAATTGCGTAGCGCCGCGAAAACAAAGTTCCGGTTTACAGCGAGGTTACACTATGTTGCAATCCTATTCACGAAACACTGATTTTCCCTAAAGACAATTATCCCAATGATGGAAGCAAAGCAATTCTCCACAGTGGTACTGGATTGGTACCATCGTTACGGTCGTAAAACCCTGCCCTGGCAACTGGAAAAGACCTCCTACCACGTCTGGCTTTCAGAAGTGATGTTGCAACAAACTCAGGTTGCGACGGTCATTCCCTATTTTCAGCGCTTTATTTCACGTTTTCCCGATGTGACTTCACTTGCCGCAGCCCCCCTTGATGAAGTCCTTCATTTATGGACCGGCCTGGGTTACTACGCTCGCGCTCGTAATTTACATAAAGCGGCACAGCAGATTGTAGAGCAGCATCAAGGTAAATTCCCGACAACTTTTGACGATGTTGTCGCCCTACCTGGCGTTGGTCGTTCAACAGCAGGCGCAATCCTTTCACTTTCTCAAGGTAAACATTTCCCAATTCTTGATGGCAATGTTAAACGGGTATTGGCCCGCTGTTATGCCGTGGAAGGTTGGCCGGGTAAAAAAGAGGTTGAAAACAGCCTCTGGCAAATCAGCGCCAATGTAACGCCGGTACAAGAGGTGGAATATTTTAATCAGGCGATGATGGACTTAGGCGCAATGGTTTGCACTCGCAGCAAGCCGAAATGTGAAATCTGCCCATTAAATCAAGGATGTATTGCTTACGCTAACCATAGCTGGACAAAATACCCAGGTAAAAAACCTAAACAGAGCATTCCTGAGAAAACAGCTTATTTCCTGCTGATGCAAAATCATAACTCTGTCTGGTTAGAACAGCGTCCACCAACGGGGATCTGGGGTGGTTTGTTTGCGTTTCCTCAGTTTGAAAGCATCGATTTGCTAAATGGCTGGTTAGCACAATCCGGTATTTCTCACAGTAAACATGAACAACTTACCGCATTCCGCCATACATTTAGCCATTTTCATCTGGATATTGTGCCGATAAAAATAAATATTTTATCCTTTGCTACCTGCATGGATGAAAATAAAGGACTTTGGTATAACTTACAGCAACCCGCGACTGTTGGGCTAGCAGCGCCAGTTGAATATCTATTACAACAACTGAGCTGAATCCCATACCCGCTATTTTGAGGATTTATTATGAGCAGAACTGTTTTTTGTACTTTCTTACAACGTGAAGCCGAAGGACTGGATTTTCAGCTTTATCCGGGCGAATTGGGCAAACGCATTTTCAATGAAATTTCCAAAGAAGCATGGGGACAATGGATGAGCAAACAAACCATGCTGATCAATGAGAAAAAACTCAGCACCATGAACCCGGAAGATCGTAAATTGCTTGAACAGGAAATGACTAAATTCCTGTTCGAAGGTCATGATATTCAAATTGATGGATATACCCCGCCAGAAAAATAATATTTCGTTTTCATCAGGGCCCACTGGCTCTGATGTTGTATTCAACACCAAATGGCAATGTAAGATGAAAAAACTGTTAGCGCTGTTTGTTATTGCCCCAATTCTTGTTTCCTGCACCAGCCACAAAAATCGTGAATACCGTGAAGAATATATAAAAGATACCAATGGTTTTGATATTTTGATGGGCCAGTTTGCTCATAACATTGAGAACATTTGGGGCTTGCATGAAGTATTAATTGCCGGTCCAAAAGATTACGTAAAATATACCGATCAATACCAGACTCGCAGCCATATCAATTTTGAAGCTGGAACAATCACGATTGAGACAATTTCACCAACTGACTCCACAACCTATTTACGTAAGGCCATTATCACAACCTTATTAATGGGTGATGATCCAGGTTCCGTTGATCTCTATTCTGATACTAACGATATTCAGATCAGTAAAGAACCCTTTCTTTACGGACAAGTCATGGACAATAACGGCCAACCGATTCGTTGGGAATGGCGAGCAACGCACTTTGCAGATTATCTGATTGCCAACAAATTACAAAAACGCCAATCTGGTTTACATGTCATTTGGTCTGTCACTATGCAACTGGTACCAAACCATTTGGACAAACGTGCTCATAAATATCTGCCACTGATTCGTCAAGCTTCCATTAAATATGGCATAGATGAATCCCTGATTTTGGCAATTATGCAAATAGAATCCAGCTTCAACCCCTATGCAGTCAGCCGTTCTGACGCACTTGGATTGATGCAAGTTATACAACATACTGCTGGCCGCGATGTCTTTAAGTTAAAAGGTAAATCAGGGCAACCAAGTCGTAGTTATCTATTTGATCCAGAAAATAACATTGATGCCGGCACAGCATATTTATCAATATTACAAAACAGTTATCTGGGGGACATCACTAACGCAACATCTCGTCGTTACGCGGTAATAACAGCTTACAATGGTGGTGCAGGTAGTGTATTACGAGTATTTTCTAGCGATAAGAAAAAAGCGGCTCAAATTATTAATAAAATGGCGCCGGGTGATGTTTATGAAACCCTGACAACCAAACATCCATCGGCAGAATCACGTCGTTACCTGATGAAAGTCAATACTGCCCAGAAAAACTATCATCATTAAAATATTAAGAAAATAACGGAGAGCAGTTTTTCTACTTTCCGTTATTGTTTTGCCTATATTCCTAGCTAATTGAATAATTTCAAAACACAAATCACTATTTCCAAAGAAATCTATTGACGAGTTCTACCGAATACGGTTTAATGCGCCCCGTTGCCCGGATAGCTCAGTCGGTAGAGCAGAGGATTGAAAATCCTCGTGTCGGTGGTTCGATTCCGCCTCCGGGCACCATATCAAAGAGCGTTGGTTGAGAGATTAAGAAGACTCAACGGGCGTTCGATACCGGAACCCAAAAGTGCATAATTGTAGATTGATCAGCCTTGCGCTACTTAGATATAAGTATAAAGGTTATAAGATTAGGATATCTGAGAAATCAGATGTCCTTTTTTCGTTCGAGCGCAATATTTACAAGTTCTATTGCAACTGTCAAGCAGCCCAAACCAAAATCAACGAATTAATTAACACGATGTTGTATATCGGTTATTCAGATTTCCTGATTGATCAGAAGACGGTTAATTATGGAAGATTGTATCGGTTCAAAAAAATTCCCCATCTTGCAACAGGGAATTATTTATGTAGAAAAAGGCAAATTCAGACAACAGCGGGAATATTCTGTTTTATCCGATTAACATTTCGCCTCTTTCTGGCTCAACATCAATATACAGCATCAACTCACGCTCCAGCGCGCGCCCGGCAATATCCAGATTGATATCAATATATTCCATCGTCGTGGCAATACTGCGGTGTCCCAACAATCCGCGCAATTTGCAAATTACAATCAGATGCTTTCATCAATTCAGTTACCAATGTATGCCGGAAACGGTGCGGACCTACATCAAATCCACACTCCTTTGACAAACGCAACGTATCCAGTACCGTCAGCCAATCAGGTCGGATTAATGCACAGCGGGCACGATGGTTATCCCTTGTCTGCCGTTCCCGCTCTTCAAATTGCCCCATATTAAATCAGTGTGTAATTACACTCTCATTAAGACATTTCTGCCGCATTGTCCGTTGTTTTACCGGACAGAGAAGTCGATCCGGATATTGCGTTTATACGTCCATTTATCCAATATTTTCCCCGCAAATTCAGAGCCATTATCCGTTTTCGATAATACAGGTAACGGATGACTGAACGCGATCTTATTCAGCCTGTCCGTCACTTCCATTGTTGCCACAAAATCTCGGCCTGGAGCTGTCTGACCTTCAGCTCTGACCACCTAGTCAGGAAACCGGGGCACGTAACATCTGCCGCAGGACGTGGCTGTCACCGCTTAATCATCGCCAATACGGCGCGGCCGGTATGCTTACGTCAAATAAATATATTATAAACATTGACGTATTTTATCTTCAATCCTATACCTTTTGTAATGTTATACAAGACATGAAATGGAGCGCGACCATTCCCTTTCGGAGTGGTAAAACCTTTTTATATGGGCATTTACCAGCCCAACACCAACAGCAAACGGGGAGAAAAAACAATCCAAAAGAGAGATATCGACGACAAAAATAATTAATAATATTTAACATTAAAACCACTAACACAACTGAAGTCCATTTCATGGACAAGACAGACACAATCAGGAAACCGTCATGTCACTAACACGCATAGAAGCTAAGTACATATTTGATAATAATCTCGGGTGCCGCTATGGCACTGCGACTGGGGGAGCGGCCTACGCCTTCATGGACATTGAAGGAGAAGGCAAAGATGGAGGCGCACTGATCCCGCCAACGCCGGTAATCCTGAATTGGCTTAAAGAGCCTAGCCTGCCCGCTTATGAGCCCCGCTGGCATAACCGACTGTGGAACTCATGTGGATTAATCGTCTCATTGAGCGCCGCGGGTACAGTGCTCTTGGTGACGAAAGCGCCGCCTACCGCTGAACGGTACCCGTTCGATAATAAGGCTGCACGAGGTGATCACTATACGTTTCGCAAGTGCAACCGCCTTTCACCGGACAGTAAAATTGTGGCAACAATCCACTATGGTGGAGGAAAAGGAGAGCTGGAAGACGGGGAGATCGCTTCCCCTGTCAACGCTGCGCTGGTTAATATTGCTACCGTTGAGCAATTGTATAACGCGATTCTTGCAGAGTTGAAGAAACTTGCGGGCAGCAAGGTAAACTGACCGCTTAGCGGCCAATGCTGACAACATGATGCAGAAACAATGGCTGTGAGAGATCACAGCCATTCAAACCGCCGACAAACCTCGCTGAAAATAACGAGGTTTGTTTCTTTCATGATGAAGGACATGCCACCCATCTTCCTCATTAATTCGGTTTTATCACCCGGCAGGGTATTTTGATTAGCTGTATTTACCCGATCATATGCTTTAGATGTTGCTGCATGAGTTTCATTATCACTACAATAAAATAACATATGGTCAAATATAATTTTTTATCTCAGTTTATTGATACACCTGTCAGTTAAACTCATCCAATAGTGGTGCTTATGGACAAGTTAAGAGCAATCAGCGTTTTCCGGCGTGTTGTGGAACTAGGCAGTTTCAACGCCGCCGCCCAGGATCTAGGCTTATCCAAAGCTGCTATCAGTAAGAACATCAATGAGCTTGAAGCGCATCTTAAAAGCCCCCTAATTAACCGAACGACCCGAAGCATGCATATAACCGCAAGCGGCAAGAATTACTATCATCAGGTGTGCAACATCCTGGATGAGCTGGAGAACGCTGACTTATCAGTTATGGAAACTTCTCACGCTCTGACAGGCTCAATAAAAGTGAGTATTCCAATGTCTATAGGGCTAAAGGAATTAAATCCACTGATATGCCAGTTTATGCATGCCCACCCCGGTATTTCTGTCGAAGTTGTCATGATTGATAAATATATCGATCTTATTGAGCATGGAATAGATGTTGCGATACGTGGGGGCGGTGAATTAAGCGACTCCAGCCTTCGCTCCAGAAAGCTGATAAAAGTGCCCCGAGTCTTGTGCGCCTCACCGACATATATTGAGGCTTCTGAAAAAATACTCATCCCTGAAAATCTCGCTTCTCATAACTGTCTGATCTACAGTTTATCTTCTTCTCCACGACGCTGGATGTTTCACAATCAAAATGATGTGAAAGTCGTTGACCTTAAGCCCGGAACCTATGTGGTGAATAACGGACTGGCGCTCAAACAGGCAGCCCTTTCCGGGCATGGCGTGGTTTTATTACCTGAATTACTGGTCATTGATGAGCTACAGTCAGGCGAACTTGTCAGGCTGCTTCCTGAATGGGAAGCGGATACGCAGGCACTTTATGCCATACAACCTTTTCATAAAGAACGTTCTATCAAGGCAAGGGCCTTTATCGATTTCCTTGTCAATGCGCTGGACGAAACCTGCTGAATATCTCGTGATTTTAACGGACGCTCTATTACAGAATCACAGCCCTCGCCTTACGTAATGGTTATATCAGAGAGGGGATTAAAATTGTTTACTACCAGTGCATAATATTTTCACATAATAGGCATTTTAATAAACTATTCATCTCCCTATACTCGGTTTTGCAAATGAATTTACCGGTTGCATCAAAATTGAGAAGGTATAAATATGAACAATTCCGTTATTTCAGCATCAGAAAATCTTGTCCTGTCTTATCTTGACGGACGTCAGCCGACCATTGGCATTGAGAACGTCAACAAAATTTTATTTTCCATCGGCGTCCGGGTCAGTACAACACCAATCCCCGAAGAAGCCAAACCTATTCTTGAAGCATCAAAAACGCGCGCGATCACTGGGGAAGAGAGCGAGAAGCTGATTTCGCTATTCCCTTTACACCGCGGAGAACTCCTGGAGCAAATCCGACTGGCTGGTCGCCAGCCGGAAGCTCACCGCGGCGGTTTTCTATCGACGTCGGAAGTAGGTGTTGCCCCTTATCCCAAAGTCTACGATATGAAAGCAATTTCGGTTGAAGCCAGAAAAACCGTTCTCGAAAAATTCGGCAGACTGCACGTAAACAGCTCTGAAGACGGGATGGGTATTGATGAAGTCATGACGGTTGTGGCTGGCGGTCCGTGGACCTGGTTCTTTCGTCTGCCGGACGGCGTAATTACAAAACTATCGATAGGACGCGTGGAAGCGGGTGATCCTGCTTGGCGTCTCAGCTATCCCGGACTCGGAATGCACGCTGGGTTCCTGGATGCTAAGGATGGATTGACCGTGGCATTTGCCCACGGGCCGAAGCATTTCGTTATGCGCTATGACGAACCAAGTGTTGATGGCGCAGAGATGCTGGGCGCCAACCCGTGGGTTGATTTCAGTGGTGATATGCCGAAATTAGTCAAATAAAAGCTCATTTTCCGGCTGACGCTTCATGCGCAGCCGGTTTGTTACTTCTAAAATGATTTGTTACTTCTGAAATGATTTGTTACTTCTTAAATAATGTAACTATAGTGGATCGACAATATCTATCTTCAATTAAAATGGGGCTGACCATTTGATGCGGTGACCCCACCATCTATCGGTAAGTTCACCCCATTAATAAAGCTGGCATCTTCGCTCGCTAAAAATGTAATGGCTGCCGCAACTTCGGCAGGTGTCGCTGCCCTTTGCAACGGAATTCGGTCGTTGAACTGATGCAAGATCTCATCGCCAAAACGTTCGGTCATCGACGTAAGCACCAGACTGGGGCAAACAGAATTGACACGAATACCTCGTGAACCATAATCCAGCGCCATAGCACGAGTCAGGTTAACCACTGCACCTTTTGCCACGCAATAGTGTAAACCTTCCCAATCAGCGCCTAGCCCCGACACAGACGCATTATTGACAATACATCCTTTACTTTCCAGCAAATAAGGCAAGGCAAAATAGCTACAATTGATTACCCCATTGAGATTAATAGCTAGTACTTGATCTCCCTCCTCCAACGAGAGGCTTAATAAATCACCAGCACGGTACATACCTGCATTATTCACCAGAATATCTATTCCGCCAAAATGCCTGACGGTTTCATCAACCATATTCTTGGTCGATTCTCGATCTGTAACATCCGTTTGAACAACCAACGCCTTGCTGGATGGCAATTCACTGCATACACGGTTGAGCTTGTCAGTATCCCGCCCCGCTAATACAACAATGGCCCCTTCTTGTGAAAAACGTTTTGCTGTGGCTTCGCCTATACCGCTTCCTGCACCGGTAACAATGACAACTTTATCTTCAAATCGAATCATATTATCACCCTCATTGATGTATCTTCAAAGTTCGTCACAAATCCAGATACGCGGGGAAAAGTTGCGTAAATACCTTCCCATACTCCACCAGATTTGACTGTGGGAAATAGCGTTATGTCGTTATCACTATTTCATATGGATAACAAACAGGCTCCTGATGATATTTCAGCAATTAGGATAATCGTCGTGTAGTGAAAAAATAATATCCGTTGAAATAACAACATTGCCGCTGAAAGAAACTAACAAAAAATATGTCCATTGTCAGCCGTATGACCAAAATAGGTTTCCCACCAAAAGATGTGAGATTTATTATCTCCACTCTTCGATATGACAGATCAAATGCTGAGAAACTATCTGCAATGATAGGAGATCGAACTCAAATAGTAGAATGTCAATCATTACAGTCTTTTTTGTCACTTCTCAACATGGTACATGACCTAATTTTTCATTACGTAACTTGCTGACTATTTCGACGTCGCTCAATCAGATAAAACCACTAAACGCACACACCAGATAACACAGATTAACCTCTGTTAACACAGTGGTTCCGGCCCAATTAATTTCCCCTATGACTAAAACTGTGATTAATGATTTTGACGATGAAATATACAGCCACATCGATAACAATAGAATATCCGAATTAATAATAAGACAAAAATGAATCAATTTGTCTAATTTATATCATGATGAAAAATAAGACATTAAATAAACATCATTATTATTTCTTGATTAAATTAACTCAATCAATCGATTAATTTAATTTTATAACACAATGAAATAAAAAGAAATTTTAATTAATTGCAAAAAAAATACTATTTTTTTGTTTAACTTGTTGAAAAAGATCATATTTTAGTTAATACTGTTTTCCGTCGAGTGAGAATAGACCTAGAGCAAAGACGAAACTCTGAATTGGAAATCAACTTAAAATCCTAAGAAAAATAAGAAGAAACTCTCGTTATCTTAATCGTGGTTAAGATGGCAGTTTACCCGATCGTATTAATATAGTTAATACGATGGCATTACATATTACGGTTTACCCAATCAGAATATTCACTTTCTTTGAGTAAGATACTAGTGCGTTGAGTAGCTATAGATTACTTTTATTAATATCGCTATTGAATCTCCATTTCAATAAAAATAGTGAAGATAAGTTTATCCATATGTGCTATACACCTTGCCTATAAGAGTTTTACACTGTTATTAGCAATCCTTTACAAGAATTTTGCTATCAATATGGTACTTATCATGCTATAGGATTCAAAACACTTAAATAAAAATAAGAATCGTTATTAATAACACGAATAATCTTACAGTAATAGATGACATTTCAGAGAAAAAACCTTTCTTTTCTGTAAAAGAATCAATATCAGACATTTATTATCAACAATATGAATAATAAATACACAGACTATAACATGGTGAGAAATACTGACTAAATCAGGATAAACTAAAGATATATGTAAAAAATGGTTAAAAATGCAATTGCGTTATATACCATGATAAAAATGACTTCG